>DASRZC010000116.1:0-35145 GCA_035686785.1 Kapaibacterium sp. (SeqCode) | reverse complement strand
CCATCCAAATGTTTCCCTAAAAATCCTTCCATCGCTTCGTACATTTCGAAGCGGTTTTCCTCGTTGCGGAAGCCGTGGCCTTCGTTATCTTTGACTAAGTAGGGCACGTCGATGCCGCGTTTGCGCAGGGCCTCGACGATTTGGTTCGATTCCTCGATGTTCACGCGCGGGTCCTTCGCGCCTTGCGCGACCATGAGTGGCGCGCGAATTCGGTCCACATGATAGACCGGGCTGGCCGCCCGGAGGAGTTCCTTCTCCGTTTCCGGATTTCCAACCATTTCATACATCGACTCCAAAAATGGTTTCCAATAGGGCGGGATCGTTTCCATGAAGGTGAAAAGATTCGAAACGCCGACATAGTCGATGCCGCACGCGTACAGTTCCGGCGAGAAGGTCAGCCCCGCGAGCGTGCAATAGCCGCCGTAACTCCCGCCATAAATAGCGACGCGCTTGGGATCGGCAATGCCTTCCTTAATAAGCCAGAGGACGCCATCGCTCACGTCGTCCTGCATTTTGCGCCCCCATTGCTTGAACGATGCTTCCCAAAATTTTCGGCCATATCCGGTCGAGCCTCGATAGTTCACTTGCAGCACGGCATAGCCGCGGTTCGCGAGAAATTGAACTTCGGGATTGTACGTCCACCGGTCGCGCACCCACGGGCCGCCGTGCGGATTGACTACTACAGGCAGGTTCTTGGCAGCCTTGCCGACGGGAAGCGTCAGGTAGCCATGAATCATCAGCCCATCGCGCGATTCGAAGGTGATAGGCTTCATCGGCGCCAGGCTCGTTTCATGGAGCCACGGGCTTACATCGGCAAGTTTTTGAAGCGTATCGTTTTCAAAATCGTAGAGATAAAATGCGCCAAGCGACCGGTCGCTATAGGTTCGAACGATGAAGCTTCCCTCGTCCCTGGTATGATCGGCAATGGTGATCTCATAATTGGGCAGCTTTGCCGTCAGTTGGTCGAAGAGCGCGCGCGTTCGCTCGTCCAAAAATTCTCGTTGCTGCTTCCAGGTCGTATAATGAATCAGCGTGAGGACTTTCCGTTTCCGAGAATACGAAAGTCCCTCCATATCCACTTCGGGATGCTCGTAAATCATTTCCAGTTCGCGGGCATTCGCCATATCGTACTTGACGATCCCCATCCGGTCGCGCCCAAGATTGCTCAGGGCATACACGGCGCGGTTGTCGAATGTGAAAAATAGTGGTGAGAGCGCCTCTTTGAAATGGATGGTCAGCACTTCCCGGAATGCTTCATTGTCGTGGTCGCGGTAAAGATAGGTCGTGTTTACGCCATCGCTCACGACGGCTATACGAACGGTCCCTTCATGGTCGGTGATCCAATGGGTGACGTTTCCTGGATTTTCCGCGACAAGGCGCATTTCCCCGGTTACCACATTCAACCGATAGACATCGAAGCACACGGGATCGCGCTGGTTCATGCCAATCAGAATCTCGCCCTCGATCTCTTCCAGATCATCGACGACCTCGACCTTCACGCCCGCGAAGGGAGTAAGATCGCGGTGACCAGTACCATCCGTACTTGCTGCGAAGAGATGATAATTTTCATCGCCATCGAAATCGCGAATATAGACAATACACTCATTATTTTTCCACCAGTAAGCGCTAATGTCCCGCGCGGTCTCGGAGGTCACGCGAATGGCTTTGCCGGTTCCGATCTCGCCGCGCGGCTCGACGAAAATATTCATCCGGCGCTCGAACGGCTCGGTATGCGAGACGAAACGGCCATCGGGCGAAATCCGAAAATTCGTTTTGTCGGGGTTACGAAAAAAATCGCGAAGCGGAATCGTTGAAGCGGTATAAGGCATAGGTTAAGGTTTAAGCGGTTGGCAGGCAACAGCAGGATGGCTATTAGAATGCCTGCGAAAACAGCATAGTTCTCACATTAGCGAAAAATTTCACGATAATACCGAATCTAATTGGCCTTCGAAACGATTAGGAGTAGTAGAATGGAAGCCAACGTAACAGTGCCGTCATCCCCCGACGCCGAGAGCTATTCCGCTGCGGCGCTCAGTTATGCAGCCCCGCCGCTCTATAAAGTGCGGCTTTCGAAGGATAACCGGTCGTCCATGTTCGAGGGGCCGCTCGACCTTTTGCTGTTTTTTATTAAGCGGGATGAGCTGGATATCTATGACATTCCGATCACGCGGATCACCCAGGAATTCTTAGATTATCTTCGGCTGATGACGGCGCTCGATCTCGAAATCGCCGGGGAGTTTATCGTCGTCGCGGCGGAGCTGTGCCAAATCAAGGCACGGATGCTTCTGCCGCGCCAGGAAAGCCCGGAAGGGGTCGAAGAGGAAGACCCTCGGACCGATCTTGTTCGAAGACTGCTCGAATACCGGAAATTCAAGGAAATGGCCGAGGAGTTGTTCGTCATGAGCGAGGAACAGCGCAAAGTGTATTTCCGCCAGTATTTTTCGGAAGATGAGCGAACGGACGTGCCGCTGGAAGAAGAAAATCTGCTGAAAAACGTTACGATCTTCCATTTGATGAGCGCGTTTCGCCGCGCGATCGAGCGCGCGCCGCGCATCAAGCGGACGCATGATGTCGAACTGATTCCGGTGACCGTCGAAGAGCAATCAGAAATGATTCTTTCCACGGTTTCGATGCGTGGCGAGGTGAGCTTTGGAGAACTTTTTACGGAGTATGCCGAAGGGACGGAGATCGAGGAATTTTCTTCGGCATTCCGCGTCTATATAGCCGTCACGTTTATCGCCATTCTGGATTTGGTGCGAAATCATTTTATCGCGCTCCGGCAGCATGGCGTCTACGATGATATTATTTTATTCAGACCATAAGATTTTTTTTGAACTGCAGTACCCAACGTTAATTGGGCGAAAGAAAGAAACCGATGCGTTACCAATCCGCTGAATCCGTAGCACCGATCATTGAGGCATTACTCTTCGCGAGCGATGAGCCGCTCTCCGCGCAGGAACTACGCGCGCTCATCCTCGGCGAGGAAGCTCCCGATCCATCTCTTCGGAATCCAGAGAGTCTGGAAGAGCCGCCATTCGCGCTCAATCCGGAAATCGAAGTAGCCGTAGGCCCGGAAGAACTGGCGCCCGATAATGGTGCTCCATCCGTAAATGGCGCTCCCTCGGAGAAGAAGCGCAAGAGAAAACCGCTCCTCGAACTCTCGATCATCCACGAAGCGGTGCAAATTCTGAATGATGCGTATGAAGCGACGGGCCGTGCGTTTCGCTTAATCGAAATCGCCGGGGGATATCAGTTTGCCACGCGCTCGGAATTTGGCGAATATGTCGCGCGGTTGTTCCGAGAAAAATCGCGCCGGCGGCTTTCGGGCGCAGCGCTCGAAACGCTTGCGATCGTAGCTTATAAACAGCCCGTTTCGAAGAACGACATCGAAAATATTCGCGGTGTCAACTGCGATGAAGTGCTGAAATCGCTGTTGGAAAAAAACCTCGTAACCATTACGGGTCGCGCGGAGACGGTTGGCCGTCCGCTGCTCTATGGTACAACGCTCGATTTCCTGCGGCATTTCGGGCTGCCGCGCATTCAGGACCTTCCGCGCCCGCGCGAAATCGAGGAGTTGATGAAAGAAGAATCGGTCCGCGCGACTACGCTCGAAGAAGCGGCGACCGAATTTGTAAGCCCCGATTTTGCGGCATCCGAAAGCGACATTACCGTGGACGAAGCCATCGCCGTGGCGAAAGAACTCGGCGAACGGGAACGGGATATTTTATCCGACGAAGTTGACGTGAGCCTTGAAGAAGAAGTCGGTATCGGCCTCGATTTCGCGGAACTGGAACGAAATTCCAGCATGGAAACAAACGGCAGAAATTAAACAACTCACTCTCACCCAATGCCAACACCACTTCGCAAAGGCCCCAAGAAAGCGTCATCGACGATGCGGCCTATTCGAAAATCATCCGCGCGGCCATCGCGCCCGTTGCGACCAAAAGGGCCACGGGCAAAACCCTCGGAAGACCGCCCGCGGCTTCGCGGCTCGAAAGATAGCCCGTTAAAAGGCTCTCGCCCCCTCGTCGTCAAAAAATCCGATCGGCCGGCGGGTGCGCGCGATCGCTCTCCCTCGCCTCGGGATCGATCATCTTCGCCGCGAGACCGTTCCGCGGCGCGCGAACGTCCATCGATCAAGCGTCCAGTCCGGCGTTCTATCCGAACAACCGACTCCCACGAACGAGCCGGTAGGACGTCACGCCCGGCTTCTTTAGAGCGGAAGAAATATCCGCCTCGAAAGGCCGGCGCACACGACCGGTCCTCCGCGCCGATCAAGCTGACCAAGAAAATTTCGATGGGCACCCGGATTCCCATTTCGAAAGCCGCGCGGTTGCCTATTAAGCGGATCGGGTTGCCAGTTAAAAAGGCGGACGGGCTGCCCATTAAAAAGATCGCGTTGCCTCTTAAGAAGGTAACCGCGTCTTCCGAAGTAGCCCCAGAAAATAAAGAATTGCGGGAGACCGTCCGCCTCAATAAATATATCGCGAACGCCGGAATTACCTCTCGCCGCAAGGCCGACGAATTGATTACGCAGGGCGCGGTTACGATAAATGGCAAAGTCGTCACGGAATTGGGAGTGCAGGTGAAGCCGTATGAAGATCAGGTGTCGGTTAATGGCGAGGTGGTTTCGCCGCGCCCGCGGCTTGTTTATCTTCTGCTCAATAAACCGAAGGATACCATCACGACAACGAGCGATGAAAAAGACCGCACCACCGTGCTCGATTATGTTCAAACTTCCGAGCGCGTTTATCCCGTGGGCCGGCTCGACCGCAACACGACCGGCGTGCTGCTTCTGACAAATGATGGCGAGCTAACGAATCGCCTGACGCATCCCAGTTTCGAAATCGAACGCGAGTATCACGCAACATTGGATAAGCGATTGGAACATGTTGACGCCAGAAAAATCGCGGAAGGCGGCATCGATATTGGAGAAGGCGACGTGACCGGCCCGGCCGAGCTTTTGACGATGGAAATTCCCAACGAAGTGATGCTGAAAATTCGTGAGGGCAAGAACCGCGAAGTCCGGCGTATTTTTGAAACGCTGGGTTACGAGGTCGAAAAGCTCGATCGCACAAGCTTCGCCGGCCTGACCCATCGCGGCATGAGCCGAGGCGAATCTCGCCCCCTTACCAATCCGGAAATTCATCGTCTAAAAGCACTGGCTGGAATTGAAACGTAAGGAAGCTTTGATAATGTCACCACAGTGGACTTCTCCCTGCGGGGAGAAGGATGAAGCAGCCTCTGGTTGAATGATGTTTTTACTGTTTCATGGAAAGAATCTCATCCTGCACACTCTGATGCCGTTGAATCGGCTTCGATCATCTTTTCACATAACGCTGCAAGCCGGTGCAATTCCTCTTCACTCAGTCCCGCAGATATTTTACTCTCGAACTCATGCAGTTTCGGAGTGATCGCATCGAGCGCACTCAGTCCCTTTTTCGTGATGCGTACCCGGACGATGCGCCGGTCGCCCGAGGAGCGTTCCCGCTTGACCAATCCCTGTTTTTCGAGGGTATCGATACGGCGGGTCACGTCCGGCGAGCGGTCGATCATGCGGCAGCCGATCTCGCCCGAAGGATGCCCCTCCGCGCCCGCGCCGCGAAGGATGCGAAGAATATTGAACTGCTCACCCGTCAGGCTGGCTTCGGCGAGCACGCGATCGAGGTTCGCACGCAACTCGCTCGCGGTCACCATCAGCGCCAGCAATGCCTCCTGCGCTGGGCTTTCGAACTTCGACATTCGAAGCCGCTTTTTTAATACTTCTCCCATACCAAGACGTTAAACGTTTCTATATTAACAACGATTTCAAATATAAGCCATAAAAATGGGCATGTCCATGAACCGCTCGGCATTCCTGCGGGTTTTGAGTTCGATTTCAAGAGGAGGAAACACCGATGAAACAAATAAATATCGACGATCAGGTCTATGAACAGATCGAGAAGGAGGCAGCGCGTCTTCATCTCGATGTGGATACGTATCTCTCGACCGTGCTGATGCGCGAAGCAGGCATCGCCGGGGATGCGGGCCGCGAGCACGATATCCCGAAAGAGATTTCAGGTATTGGGCTTTTTGCGGATATTCCCGAAATCATGGACAAGATTGTGGCCGATGCAATGGCTGCGCGATCGGAACCCTGGCGACTACCTGATGAAGAAGGCTATTCTTGATACCGACATTCTTTCGGAGGTCTTTAAAGCGAAGTACCGGAAAGTACAACGTATGGCCAACGAGTACCGCGATGTTTTCGGACACCTCACTATTTCTGCTGCCACGGTGGCCGAAATAATCAAAGGATTTCAAGCGATTCGAGACGAACGTCGGCTTAGGACGTTCTTAGTGTTCTTGAAGGAAAATGAAATGATTTCGTTGCGAGCCGATGAAGCAATTATGGCAGGAAGAATCTCCGGTGACCTACAGCGCGCTGGAAAGCCCATAGGCCATTTGGATCCCTTTATCGCAGCCACGGCGGTCGTCCACAAACTGCCATTGGTAACGGGCAACACCAGACACTTCCAACGAGTTATCGATCTCGGCTATCCCCTCGAATTACAAAATTGGCGCCTTCCGAATGGCTGAAGTTCAACTCCATAATCTCGAAAAGCGATATGATAACGAGGCGCATGCTGTTAAAGGCGTGACGTTCACGGCGCGCGATGGCGAGTTCGTCGTGCTTGTCGGGCCGTCGGGATGTGGGAAGACGACGACGCTCCGCATGGTCGCGGGGCTGGAAGAAATAACGTCGGGTGAACTACTCATCGACGGCCAGCGCATGAATGAGCGGGAACCGAAAGACCGCGACGTCGCAATGGTCTTTCAAAATTACGCGCTCTATCCGCACATGACCGTCTTCGAAAACATGGCGTTTCCACTCAAGATGCGGAAAGTTCCTAAGTCGCAAATCAAGCAGGAAGTCGAAGACGCTGCGAAGCTGCTTGGTATTGACAAATATCTGAAGAAGAAGCCGAAAGAACTTTCTGGCGGCGAACGGCAGCGCGTGGCCGTCGGGCGCGCGATCGTACGGAGGCCCAAAGTATTTTTGTTCGATGAGCCGCTCTCGAACCTGGATGCCGCATTGCGGGCGCAAATGCGCGCGGAACTCAAACGGATCCAGCGCAGGCTCGCCGCGACGATGCTTTACGTCACCCACGATCAGGTCGAAGCCATGACGATGGGCGATAAGATCGCGGTGATGAATAAAGGCGAGTTGGAGCAATTTGGCGCGCCGTCGGAAATTTACGAGCGGCCCGCAACGGTCTTTGTCGCCCGGTTCCTTGGCTCGCCGGCGATGAATGTGCTGCCCGGAGGAATAATAAATGAGGGCGGTCGATCCTATTTTGTATCGAACGAATTGAAGATATTGCTCGATCAAAACATTGAAACGGGGAACGTCCATCTGGGCATTCGCCCCGAAGCCATCGTAATGGAACGAAAATCCGAAGGCACGGACTCGCTCGGCGGTAAGTTAATACTCATCGAGCCGCTCGGCGGAGTGACGCATTATTACATCGAACACGAGGATGCGCTCGGCGGAACGCTCATCGCGAGTGTGCCACACGGCGCTACGCAAGCTTCGCAGCCCGTGCTTGGAGACATGGTGATGTTCCGGATTCCATCGGAAGCTATCCATCTCTTCGATCGGGAAACGGGGAAGCGAATCGGTGTGTAGCGCAAACTTTAGTTTGCGATGCCGATGGAAGTCGCAAACTAAAGTTTGCGCTACAATTTTTTATCATAACGATTAATTAACTTGTTATATGCAAACTCAAAATCCACTATTCGGTAATCATGAGACAAATCGTATTTCTCTGTTCGTCGATGGGGAAAATGCGTATTACGCGCAACGTTCGCTCGGCTGGTTCTTCGATCCTCGTAAGTTGCTCGATTATTTCACGCACGGCTGCGCGATTGGCGATGCGTTTTGGTATGCCTCCCAAAAAATGCCGCCCGATCCGCGAGAGACAAGCTTTTATGGCTATCTCAATCACTCCGGATACACGGTCCGCGTGAAGACGATCAAATCCTTTCGCGATGAAGCTTCCGGCGAACTCACGCGCAAGGCAAATCTCGATCTCGAACTCGCGATCGATCTGTTCACCACGATCGCGCAATACGATACCGCCGTTCTTGTAACCGGCGATGGCGATTTCGAGCGTGCCGTCGAACTCTTGCGCAGCTATGGCAAGCGCGTCATTGTCGCTTCGACGCAGGATACCGTGGCCCGCGAATTACGCAATGCGGTAGGCAAGCATTTTATCGACCTCGCCACCGTTCGCCCGCACATCGAGCGCTTCACCTCGCAGCCGATCGAAACCAACCACGAGGAAAGCGTTCGAGAGGAAACGCTGATAATGGCGTGAGCTTATCGCTCGCGCCGCTCATGCGCGAACCGATGCTCTCGCTCTTCGCGCTCCCGGCGCTCGCGTATAATTCGATACCTCTGAGACGCGATATATCCATTTGGATAATAGTAAGTGCTATACGGCTGGTAGGTGGAATATCCGAACGGGAAGGAAAATGAAATCGAGGGCCGGGGCCGGTAATAATAAACACGCGGTGCAGTATAGACCGGGTGCGTGTAGTAGACCCGCGGCGCAGAATAAACGCGCGCCGGAGGACCATGCTGCTTATACCGCCCGTAAGCATGCCCGCGTCCCTGCGCTCGCGGAGTGCTGAACCCCAGTGCCAGCGCCAATATGACTAAGATTAAAGTTTTCATAATAGTTTAAATAAAAATGTGACACCCAGCTTTTTTGCAAGCAGGGTGCCACACTGGATGTATATGTTTTCACATAAAGAACTCAACCACGATCTCGATGAGCGTTGCTCTTTTCAAGCAACGCCCCATCCGGGAACCTGAGAACAACCCAGGCAGACCTCGGTTTTGAAAAATTGTGGTGCGACCGGCGGCGAGTGCGAAAGAACTATATAAGACTACCGAAGACCATGAACAAGAGTTCATACCGAAGTTCGACAAAATGGCTTTCGTAATGAATAGGCGCTGTAACTTATTGAGAGTTCAAGTGTTTTTGAAAAGTAATGCAATCCTTAGTCAAAAAATTAAGATGAAGCACATCTTCTCAGTTTCAATTTTATTGCTGGCGGCTGGCATAATCGGTTGTTCGAATAGCAACGGGCCTTCGAACGGAGTAAGCTGGACGATTCCGAATGTTGGTAGCTACTACGTTTATAAGACGATTGATTCGCCCTATACCACTTTCGACACGCTTTGGGTGACTGGCCGCGGTGCAGAGCAAGGTATGGCAAACACCATTACGCTCGACTCGGCTGCGTACATTGCGTATGAAGCAAACGGAAATATTGCTGGGTGGCCGGGCGAAGATAGCACATGGTCGACAATGCCCACCGGCGGCGGCACGGCGGTAGATTCGGAAGTTGACATCAAAACGGATGGCTCCCGATATGTCAATCGGATGACGAGATCCTATGAAGATGCAGAGACGATTAACGTGGCAGACTCATCATTTTCGGCAATCAAAATCCACGAGAACGACTTCATTTCGAATTTTGACCCGCACGGTGTTATAGAGGATACAGCTAGCGAAACGATTGATTATTGGTTTATTCCGTCCATCGGTTATATGGGTAAGGGATATAAGAATGGCGGGAGTTGGTGGTCGAGCCAGGAATTGGTAGCATTCAAGCTCCGCTAATTCCCTTATAAATTCCCCCGCAATTCCTGCTCGCGCTCGATGGATTCGAAGAGCGCCTTGAAATTGCCTTTGCCAAAGCTGCGCGCGCCGCGGCGCTGAATAATTTCGAAGAAAAGCGTCGGACGGTCTTCCACCGGCTTCGTAAAAATCTGGAGCATGTAGCCATCGTCATCCCGATCGACTAAGATGCCAAGCCGCTCTAATTCTTCGACCGGTTCGTTGATTATGCCGACGCGGTCCTGCAAATCCTTATAATAAGAACTCGGTATCTTGAGGAATTCCACGCCCTGATTGGCAAGCTTCATCACCGCTTCAATAATGTTTCCCGTTGCGAGCGCAATGTGTTGCACGCCGGGGCCGTTAAACCACTCGATATACTCTTCGATCTGCGATTTCTTCCGTCCGGTTGCCGGCTCGTTGATCGGGAATTTAATTTTTTCGGAACCGGAGGCCATGACCTTCGACATCAGCGCGGAATATTCCGTTGAAATATCGTTATCGTCGAACGAAATGAATACATGGAATCCCATGACTTCCTCATACCACTTGACCCACTCGTTCATTTGGTTCCACCCGACATTGCCGACGACATGATCGACCGCCGCCAAGCCGGTGGGACGAGCAATCGTATCCTCTTTCGTAATTGCGCGAAATCCCGGCGCGAAGGCGCGGTAGTTCTTGCGATCGACGAAGCTATGGAGCGTGTCGCCATACGTGCGAATGGCGGCAGTCCGGTAGGTTCCGTTTTCATCGGTCACTTCACGGGGTTCCTGCACGCCGATGGCACCGCGCTTGGTGGTTTCACGGTAGGCGCTTTCGACATCATCGACTTCAAGCGAAATATCGCGCGCGCCATCGCCATGCTGACGGAGCAAATCCTGATAGGGATGGTCCGGCACGAGCGGCGTGGTGAGAACAAAGCGAATTTTGCCTTGTTCGAGCACGTAACTCGCACGGTCGCGCACACCGGTTTCGAGTCCGGCATAGCCCGTCAGCTTAAAGCCGAACGCCGAGCGATAGTAGTAGGCCGATTGCTTCGCGTTGCCGACGACAAATTCGAGATGGTCGATCGCGCGGATCGGGAAAAAATCTTTCTCCGCGGATTTCGCGGAAGTGCGGGGAGCGGTTAAAACGTCAGACATAAGAAATTTTGGTTGTAAATTTGTAACAATGCGAACATTAATTCGGTGCGCGATAGGGCTGAAAATACAGAATCGGCAGTGGCGTTGTCATTCCCGCGAAAGCGGGAATCCAGCGCGTGCTTTAAACTGGAAGTTTCTGTTCATTCTGACCTTCTGGATTCCCGCTTTTGCGGGAATGACAAAACAAGCGCAGGGACAAGGTCTCGAACGCCTTCGCCACGATCTGGACAGCCTCTTTTCCGATACCGCATTTTCGAATGCAACGTTCGGCGTTGCCATTCAATCGCTAAAGACCGGAGAATATCTCTATCGCCGGAACGACACGAAAAGTTTGCTGCCCGCCTCAAACATGAAGCTCTTCACCACTGCCGAGGCGCTGGCGCTGCTGGGACCGGAGTACCGGTATAAGACGGAGTTGCTGACGAATGGACCGATCAAAAGGCACACGTTGTATGGTAACCTGATAATTCGCGGCGTTGGTGATCCCACGTTCTCGGATTGGGGTTCTCCCTTTTTTGATACCGGGTTGAATATTCACCGGGAGTGGCCGAAGTTGCTCCGGCGAATTGGCGTTCGTCGCATCCTGGGCTCCATCACTATCGACAATTCTTTTTTTACACCGGAACGATACGCAGAAGGTTGGCAACTTGATGATGCCGCCTATTATTACGCAACTCCAATCACCGCTCTCGCCGACAACGAAAATCAGGTTGCGCTCTCGATCTTTCCCGATTCGAAGGTTGGCAAACTGGCGACGGTTGGCATCTACCGGCAGCCAATCTATGGCATTTTGCGCAATCATGCCGTTACCGGCGATACTTCGTCGCCCTTAACCATCGATGCCGGGCGCATGTTGTGCTCGGATACGATAACGATACGGGGTATGATACCACAACTTCATCCCGAAGTAACGGAACGGGTCTCAATAGATGTTCCGGAGCGATATGCTACGGACGATTTTGGCTCCTCACTGGAATACTGGGGACATATCAAACAGTTCAACCGTCATCTTCGGCGTCATTTCTATAAAAAAATTCGCCATCCCAAAATTCTTGCAAGTTACTCGAGCCGGCCGCTTAGAAAAATCATCCATGCAATGAATAAGGAATCCGATAATTTTATCGCCGAATGCCTCTTCCGCACTGTCGCGAAAGTGATCGGCGGCGAGGGAAGCTGGACGCGTGGCATTGCAGTGATGCGAAAGTATCTCGCCACGCTTGGCATAGACACCACGCGACTACAATTCACCGATGGCTCCGGCCTTTCGCGCATGGACTTGGTAACGGCGGATGACATTGTTACAGTTCTTCGAGCGATGGCCTCGAATCCAAAGTTAGATTCGGCGTTTTATAATTCTCTGCCAATCATGGGTGTCGATGGGACGCTTGAAAATCGGCTGAAAGGCACTCCGGCTCAGGGGAATGTTCAAGCGAAGACCGGCTCGATGACGGGGGTTCGTGCAGTGTCTGGCTATCTTACCACACGGGATGGTGAGCAGCTTGCATTCTCGATTCTTGCCAATAATTACACCGTTTCCGGAAGTGAGATAGGAAAATTAGAGGATGAGGTTCTACTGAAACTCGTGAACTTTTCACGTAAGTAGAAGCTTGGAACAAAGCCTTGAACGGCGCGTATTTTTATCTTTTATCGAACGTCGAACCTTGAAGTACTCACCAACGCGCGGCCAGCGCCGGATCGCCGGGCTGTTCGCATTGCTCTCCATTGCACTCCTTCCGCGCATAAGCCATGCACAACTTCCACCCTGGACGCGCTTTACGCTCGATAACGGACTTCAGGTCCTCGTCGTGGAAAACCATCTTACACCGATCGTAACGATCGAAATCGCGGTGAAAAATGGCTCGTTCACCGAGACGCATGAATATAACGGCCTCTCGCATCTTTACGAGCACATGTTCTTTACCTCGAACGCGCGCGATACGTCCGAAGATGATTTTCTGAATCGGGTCGATGATCTCGGTATCGTGTATAATGGCCAAACGCATGAGGAGCAAGTGGAATATTACTTCACCCTTCCGAAGGAGAATCTCGATTCCGGGCTGGACTTCATGGCATGGGCCATTACCAGCCCGCTCTTCAAGCCGGATGAGCTGCATAAACAAAAGGAGGTTGTCTTAGGCGAGTTCGACCGAAACGAGGCGCTCCCGTATTTTAAATTTGGTCACAAAATGGATTCGGCCCTGTGGGATGGCTGGCTCTCACGCAAAGAGCCGCTCGGCGAGCGGCCCGCTATCTATGCCGCCACGCAAGACATGATGCACCACATCCAGCACAAGTATTACGTGCCCAATAACGCGCTCCTGATTGTCACGGGTGACGTGAGCGCGGACAGCATCCGCAAACTTGCGCCGAAATATTTTCTTCGCTGGAAGCGCGGCGCGGACCCCTTTGCCGTCGATCCGCCGCAGCGCTGCCCACCGCTGAAACAACCGATCCTCGTCCTCGATACGGTCAACGATCCGCGTGCCTATGTGAAAATCCAGTGGCATGGGCCATCCATCGGGCTGGACGACAAGGGTACCTACGTGGCCGACGTATTTAGCTTTATCATCTCGCAGCCGGAATCGGAATTCTGGAAAGCTCTCTCCGAAAGCGGCCTCGTGCAAAGCATGGACTTCTGGTATTATACACAGAGCTATGTCGGTCCGATCTCGGCAGACCTTATTACCACGCCGCAAAACCTTGACACGGTAATGAAAATCTTTTGGCAGCAGGTCGCGAAGTTCGACGATCCGAAGTATATTACGGATGATGAACTCGAGACCGCCAAAAGCGTCCTGCGCACGAGGACACTCTATGACAGCGAAAAGCTAAGCGATTTTTCGCACGATCTTGCCTTTTGGTGGGCCGCGGCGGGGCTCGATTATTATGGCCATTACCTTGATGATTTAAGTAAAGTCACGCGCCAGGATATTGCCGATTACATTCACCGGTATATTCAAAATAAACCCTATGTCCTGGGCGTGGCGATGAGCAAAGCCGGCTCGGAGGCCACAAAGCCGAGCCTCGGAACGCTTGGAAATCCGAATATGGAGGCTCAGCCGTGACAATTAAGAACGAAGAATTAAGAAGGAAGAATGGGGTTTGGCTTGCAGCGGCGCTCGCGCTGCTAATGTTTTCTTCCTGCGCGGCATCCCATGCTTCTTCCTCCTCCTCCTCCTCCTCCTCCTCCTCCGTATCATCGGAACATTCTTCTTCCACATTGGAAAATGCCGCCGTCGTTAGCGATGTGCAGGAATTCGATGTCGCCGGCATTCACGTACTGATGCGCCAATCGACGGCCGCGCCGGTTGTGAGCGCGATCCTCTTCATCAAAGGTGGCCAGATCGCCGCTCCGCCCGAAGATCCAATTTCCCTTGAATACTTCTCGCTGAAGATCGCAGCCGCCAGCGGCAATCAACTCATCGGCAAGGATTATTTCGAGAACAAGATGGTGCGGATGGGCACGAGCATCTCTGGGGATGCCGGTAACGATTATTCGGCACTCAGCATGGAATGCGTCCGCGAAAATTTCGACACCTCCTGGGCCTATTTTACGGACATGATGCTCCATCCCGCGTTCGATTCCGCCGAATTTCAGAATCTGAAGCACGCCGTGCTTATCAGCCTCGCCGCGAAAGAGAGTGACGCCGATTCCTACTCGACGCTCATGGCCGATTCCATTTATTTTGCCGGGCATCCCTATGGCAGAATGCTTACCAGCGCGGACGTCGAACGCGAAACTATTCCTCTGATGCAACAGAGGTTCCATGCGCTCATGGTAAAATCGCGCTTTCTGCTTTCGGTGGTCGGAAATATCTCGCGCGAGGAATTAACGAAGAAGATCGAATCCTCCATCGCTTCGCTTCCGGAAGGAAGCTACACGCCCGTAACTATTGGGCCGCCGGCGCAGGCCTTTTCGCCCAGCGCGCACCTCATCCCTTTTAACCGAAAGCTGCCGACCGACTATATCGTTGGATATTACCATGTGCCATCTAAAGGCGATTCCGATTATTATCCATATCTTCGGCTTCGTAATTTTTTCGGCGGCTTCGTATTCAATCACATTCGCGTCGAGCACAATCTCGCCTATGCGCCGAACGTCGATGACCGGGAAGGCAAAACGTCCATCGGTATCATCACGCTGCAAACGCCCTACGTCGATAGCGCGATCAATATCATTTATCGGGACGTGGATTTTTTCCAGCAAAATCAGATTCGCCAATCGGCGATTCGGGAAGGCGTCGCGGGGTGGGCCACGCGCAATTACCTGAACGCCGAAACCACTGCGGACCAAGCCGTCAAGCTCGGGCAGGCCGATCTTACCACCGGCGACTGGCATAACGCCTTCTTCGATTACGACAAGCTCGCCAGCGTCACGCCTGAAGCGCTCCAGGCTGCCGCGGTAAAATATCTTCGCAACTTCAACTGGGTCGTGGTCGGGGATACCACCGGAATAGATCGCGCGTTGTTAGAGTCTCGTTAATTGAATTTATTTCCTTCTCCGTGACGCGGAAAAGTCCGAAACGCTTTTACTTTGCATTTGTTATAGACGCACGGTCCTTTCGGAGGGCCACGCTAAAGTGCTGCATTCAGCGTTCTGGAAAACGCCTCGTCGCTTGGATGACCGATCATTCGCCGCGGCGGGCTTCGCCCCTCCTTTGGGAATGCTGACTGTTGTTCTTCATGGACACACACTGACTGCAACCTGATGCCATTAACGTTTTTTCCGGGACGCATCGCCGACGATGCTGGCCGCGCTTTGTCGCGGATATTTCGGCATAATTTCAATATCCTTTCCATGCGGCGAATGCCGCTTTTGGCCATGAACGCCGCGCTATTATTCGGCGTATCGTGGGCGATGCCGGGGCTGCTCCGCGCCCAGCAGGGGACACCCAGCGGGACGGATACGAGCACGAGCCGAGTCCTGGGTGCCGCGAAGGACGCGATCCGAATCGAAAACCTGAGCACACTCAATTCGACCGAGGACGAGGCCACCACCTATATTTCTCCCGTGGATGGCTCGATCGTTTTTACAAGCTCTCGCGATGGAAAGCAATCGCTCTACACGGCAAAGCGGCTTCCCGCGGATAGCGCGAACGATCACTCCTCGCACTGGGGGCCAACGGAGTTATTCGATGAACTTCCTGGCAAGCAAAATGTGAGCGCTCTTTCGGTCGCGGGCGATGGCGTCACGGCCGTCATCGGGGTTTGCAACCGGCCCGATGCCATCTTTCAAAGCTGCGACATTTACCAGACGGAACTCATCGAGGGCAAGCTCGGGAACCTCACGCCGCTTGGGCAACCCGTCAATACCGAATGGTGGGAGGGCCAGCCCTCGATTAGCCAGGATGGACAACTCCTGTTTTTCGCGAGCGACCGGAAAGGCGGACACGGCGGGACCGATATTTTTATGTGCTCGAAGACCGTGGACGGCACCTGGGGCGCTCCGATCAATCTCAGTTTTAACACCGGCAATAATGAGCTTTCGCCGTTTATCTCGCTCGATAACCAGACGCTCTATTTCGCTTCCGACCGGCCCGGAGGCCTGGGCGGCTATGACATTTACATGACGCGTCGCATGGGGGAGAACGAATGGACCGAGCCGAAGAACCTCGGCCCGACCGTCAACTCCCGGCGCGACGATCTCTTCTTCTATGTGCCCGCAAAGGAGGATGCGGTTTATGTTACGAGCAATCGGGATGGGGGCATGGGAGGTTTCGATCTCTACCGAATTTACGTTCAGCCAGCGCCGCCAAAAGAACAGTATGTGACGCTTACCGGCCGCATTCTCGATGCAGAGACGAATCAGCCGATCACGACGACACCGGAGATCGCGATTTCCTTCTCGGGTTCCGGCGAGTCCATTCCGAATGAAGCGACCGGGCCGGAATACCGCGTAAATGTTCGTGCCGGCAGCCTGGTGCATATTGGCGTGGGTGCGGAAAATTTCGTCTCCAATTCGCTGGAAGTGCAGGCCCCTCCAACGAATGCGCAGCCCGTTATCACGCAGGATATATCGCTCACGCCGTCGCATGCCCGCATTTACGGCCAGGTGCTCGATGCCTTCACGGGCAAGCCGATCGCCGCGAACGTCACGCTCGAACAACTTGCCGGCGGCGCCGCGCCGCTTACCGCCCAGACGGATGCCGCTACGGGCGAGTTCAGCTTCAACGTGAACCCGCTCATTACCTACAAAATCTCGACGAACGTTCAGGACTTCGATCCCTATTCGCAAAACATCGACGTTCCGGCGGCTCGCGAAAAACTGCTTTCGATCAAGCACAATATTTATCTCAATCCGTCCGAGATCAAAGAGGTGGTCGTCTTTTTCGATTTCGACAAGTCCGATCTCAAACCGGAAGAAATACCGAAGTTTACCGATTTTATTCGCCAGGTGAAGGAGAATCCGCACATCCGTTTCGAGATCAACGGCCACACCGATTCCACCGGTTCGATCGCCTACAATCAAGCGCTATCGGAGCGCCGCGCAAAAACGGTGGAGGATTATTTGCTGGGGCAGGAGGTGCCGCGCGATCAGATCGCCGTCGTCCAGGGTTTTGGCAAAGCACACCCGCTCGACCCGAACGATCCCGCGAAAAATCGCCGCGTGGAGGTACGAATTGTCGCCAAACAAGATTGACCGGCAAAGAAGGAGGAATGAAGTATGACTTATGAAATGACGAAACGCTTCGGCACTCTGATGCGAGCATCGGCCGCGATGCTGCTATTATTCGCGTGGTGTGCGCCCTCCACGGCGCATGCGCAGATTCTGAGCCGCGGCAACCTCTTCGGCCCCGGCGCGCCGCCGCCGATGGTCGGCGTCGAGATCGGGTTCGGGCAGCATGCGCAGCAGGGGACGCTCGATTGCAATTGCGGCGCGCTCTTTACCGGCGGCACGGGAACCGGACTCCTGGGCTCGGTCCTCTTTGAACTTCCCGTTAATTACGAATGGGCCATTGGCATCAAAGGCGGCATCGACTTCAAGAATTTTAAGACGACGACAGATCTTCCGGAAAACGTCATTGTGGAATTACCGAATGGCGATACCGCCCCGGTCAACATGGTGATGACGCGCCTCGGGCAGCTCAAAGCCACCTATTTCGATGTTGCACCCTATGGGCAGTATCAGTTTTTCCGTATGGGACCATTCGTGCAAGCCGGTCTGGACATCGGGTTTCTGGTTTCGGAGAGTCTTACTCAGAACAGGGAACTTATTACGACCTCCGCGACCATCGGCGGGCAGACGGTCAATAATCTGACCTTTACCAATGGGACGCTGGAAGAGCCGGTCCCGCAAACGAGCACGGGTTTTAATTCCCTGCGTTTTGGGCTGTTGCTTTCGGCCGGTTACAATATTCAGCTTTCGGAGCGTTCGGTGTTCTCGCCGTTATTGACCTACGATTTTCCACTGACGGCAACGGGGAATACCAATGGTTCCGCATGGAAGATCGGCTCGCTGTATGCTACGGCGGAAATCAAATTCCGGCTGGATTAAAAGGCAACGCGTGGAAATTAATTTTTGACGATTTTCATGGTTTCTAAGCAGGATGACCACTTATCCAAAATATGCTTTTTCCTTGCGCTGCCATGCGGAATGAGCGGATGCTTAAAATTCAAAAGTGGCATTTCTAAGCTGGAAGCGGCATTGTTCATTAAATGAAAACGTGTAAAAAAATATTAGAGCCGAAAAATACCATGCCGCGCATTCTCGCGGCCTGGTGCGCGCTCGCGATCGTCACGCTCGCGGCCGTACCTGCTTTCGCACAAGTGACGACATCGAATGCGTATATTGCTGCCGATGTCGAACCTGCAAGCGGTTTGATTAATATCTATCTTGGCGGTTCGAATCCCAAAGAGTATTTAACATTCATCGACCACTCATATCTCACGGTTCAGGTTGGAAATGATTACTACACTAATAATGAGTTCGCTCCAAACATTGTAGAGCCATCTGGCGCTATTGTAGCATCTACCTATATAGGCACCATAGGTAAGAGTCGTCTCATTCCCGGCACGGATACTATCGAAACGATATGGCAGCCAAAAGGTCCGGATGGGTTCGATATCATTCAGGATGTGTATCCCGTGCAGGGCGCTTCTTCCGGTCAGATCGTTTATAAATGGTCGATTTTAAATCACCAGGGTATGTTCATTGATGCGCAAGCACAATTTCTTCTCGATGTTGAAACAGGCAGCAATAGCCCGGACTATGGAACGGACAATCCACCCATAACTACGCGCGACGGCTATAACCCCGATAAATGGCAGGACATCTCGGACGTACCGTATTTCATTACAAGTGAATACGATGTATGCGCGAAGAACTTTCCAAACATTCTTGGAGCCGGATTCACGGTCGATGACTTTGCTCCGGTCGCGATGAATCTCACGCAGCCATCCACGGTGGCGATCGTCGATTGGGTAAGTTTGGTTTCAGGCCAATACCTTTGGGGTTATCCATCTAATATGTTAGGGGACGTGATGAACGACGCCGATAACGCGATACTCCTTCAATGGCCGTCCCAGGGAGCGGGCCAGAATGTCCCGCAGGAAATTGGCCGCGGCTGCTTTGGCACTCCGCCTTGTACTCCGATTACTTACGGGAAACTCGATGCGCTCTTGCTGCATGTCGATCATGTCGCATGGGTTCTACCGGGAACCTACGTGCCGAACCACTTTCCGGTCGAGGCCATTATTTGGAATTCCAACAATGGAAGTACCGCGACTCTCGACGTGGCAACTCAGAAAATAACCAGTTCCAGCACGGGACTTCCATCTGGCCCTGTCAGGGTGGTTTCTCCCACGCCCATCGGGCCTAATGGCTATTCGCAGAAGCATGCCATTCGGAGTTGCGGGAGCTCGATCACCTCCTTCGATTCCGTTATCAATTCGTGTAACGCCTCGTATGCAACGTGGGAGGACACGGTAGTTCAGGGTGTTCTCATTAATTGCTCGACCGAGGAATCGTTTGACATCTCCTTATATGATACCGCTGCGGGCGTTTCACAGCCAATATTTGGTTTTGGCGTTCCGGACTGCCCCATCACGGTCGATTGCCAGGAGAAGGACGTATTACCGCCGAGGCATAGCGTGCCAAAAATTATTCCTGGCGATACCACGCATTGCGGAAATCCCAAAGCATATAAGATGGATTCGGTCTTTGATGATCTTTCGACCGATCAGGGAATACAGAGCATAACATACACGGTTTCTCCCAATTCGGGTTCGATCGTGGTCACGGGTCTGCCCGCAACGATCTCCGGATGCCCGCCAATGGTTGGACCGATTACAATTACACAAGTGGACACGATACATGCTCCGTGCATTACGTTCACCTTCACCGATTGCGCCGGTAACGTCAGCGACACTACGATCTGTTTTGAAAAATGCGTGCCGCCGACCATCATCGATAGCATTCCACCGAAATTCCGGCTCTTGAATAAATCCGACTGGAATGTCCCGACCGATTCCTCCTGCGGAAATAAGTGCAGCACCTGGATGGTGACCGATACGGTATTCGATGGATTGCAGCATGATGTCGGCTTGGATTCGATCAAGCCGATCGAGAATACGAACATGACATTCACCCTCCTCGGGCAGCCGCTACGGCGTGGAATGCCGCGGGATAGCTTCACCGTATGCGTCGCGGACTCGATGCAAGATGGACATATTATTATCCAGGCGAATGATACGGACCGTAACACTTCCTTCGATACGATCACGTATTGCACTGTTGCGGATACGAATCCGCCGGTTCTGAACGTGAATCCGGTTGGGAGCTTGTGGACCGTCCAGGTTACGGAAGCGAAGCCGTGGGATCGCGGCATCCAGCAGGTGCGCCTGACGGCTGTAAAGAATTGCAAGCCGATTGCGGGATCGGGGTCCGTTCAGATAGATTCCCTCGATGATTCGACCTGGCAGATAATTCCGAAGGATAGCTGCCCACTCGAGATCGACTTCACGGTAGTAATCACGGACAGCTTTAAAACGCCCTGCTTTACCATACAAGCAACCGACTGCGTAGGCAATACCAGTGGCCATCCGCCGCCGACCTACTGCGGGACGGCTTTATCGGATAAGGATTGCATTAAAATCGATACGATGACCATCGCTCCGGGAGTGCTTTCCGTGACGATCGCGGACACCACGAAAAGCTATGACGAGGGTATCGACTCCATTTGGTTTAGCTGCGCGAATAACATCACGCTGGATTCCATCGGCAACCCCGACGCGATATGGGTTTCGAACAACAATTACCTCCATGCACTGCATGGCCAGCCGACGGGCGGCGACCATCCGAGATTCCAGCAGGTTATCCACTTCACTCTTTCGGTCACCGATACCAATTCGCAGATTGGCGAACCATGCGTTTGCATCAATGCAATAAATGGCGCCGGAAATCTGCTATGCTCACCGCCGGGGCCGGTGGTCGAGTGGTGCTCCTCGCTCAATCAGGATACGGCCGCTCCGAAGGAACTCGCGATTCCCACATGCACGTCGCTCGATCTCGTCGTGACCGATTCGCAGGCGTACGACCGCGGCGTGTACGGCGTCTGGCTCGATAGCGTGACGAATTTTGCGCCGCTCGACGATTCGTTTCCGCCATCTGGCAAACCGGTAGTGCCGCTTACGCTTCAGATACCCGATCCGGATTCCTCGTCCTATGCCAGGCTCAACTCGCTCGATCTGTATGGCGATCAATCGCCCATTGCGAGCGTGAAGGCCGCGCATACAACCTTCTCCGACGTATGGGTCTATAAGCAAGACCTTGCGATGAATGGCACGGGTATCGATACGTCATCGAAGTTCTTCGTTCCGGTCTATCTCAAGGGAACGGATTCCATCCCGCTCGCCCAGAAGCAGCTTACCCAATTCCAATTCCGATTCCATCTTACTGGAAGTCCGCTCGTCAGCTTTGTCGGCACGAAGCCTTTATCGTCGCCTCCGGGCTGGACGATCCAGCCCGCTCCAGGCGCGCCGCCCCTGGGGCCACCGTACACGATTTCCGGTTCCGGGCCTCCGCTGACGGTTGCAGGTGAGGCGCTTGTCACTCTCCAATTTTCCGCGGCACCAAGCTCCGATGTCGAAGAAGCACAAATCGTCATTGACCCGGATTCCTGCGGAGCGGATGTCCTCTATAATGGCGGTAACGACACGGTTCTTTCCAGCAAGGACTACAGCGTTACCTTGCCCGCGCCGTCGGGACGGCTTAACGGCGGCACGATCATCCTGAAGGATTCCTGCGCGACGATAGTGGGCGACCATCCGCATCCCATCTTCCTCTCGCTTGCGCGCCTCGTGCCGAATCCGGTGTCGAATACGGCGGTCGTTCAATATACGGTACCAACGGAAGCGCCCGTCACGCTGGGGTTGTATGACGAACTGGGCCGTAACGTTCGCACGCTCGTGATGGAAGTTCAAAAGCAGGGGACGTATCAATCCACGCTCAACACCAACGACCTTCCAGAAGGAACTTACTTCCTGCGGCTTGCCTCCAACGGGGCGGTATGCTCGCAACGGATTATGATCGCCGGAAAATAAGATGTAGCGCAAAATGTAGCGCAAACTTTAGTTTGCGATCCCCCCCCATCGCAAACTAAAGTTTGCGCTACACTATCGCCGCCGTCCCGCGATGACTACGCCGATGGCCTGCTTCAATGTCCGCAGCGGGCTTTGGGAGGTAAGTTCGATGAGCACCGCATAGAGACCGGGCGGAAGCGTCTGCCCGTTATCGCGCTTGCCATCGAAGGAAAGCGCGGTCGCGCCGATGATCGTGGCCGCATCGGATAGCATTCGTACCATCACGCCACGTGCATCGTAAATTCGAACGCGCATTGCCCATGCGCTTGTGGCGTCGCCGGTTTGAATCGTGAGCGTTGTCGCATCCTGGAAGCCATCGCCATCGGGCGAGAACGGATTGGGAGAAAAGCTCGCGTTGAAGGCGGTACCTGCGGGGAGCGGCGGCGATGCCGTATCGCTATTGGACGAAGCGATGGAATTTCGAGCAAGCGGCGTCGCGCCGGAGGTGTCGATACAGGCCTGCCAATTTCGAGGATCGTTGCTCTCGCCGGCGGGGTCGATGCGTTCGAGCGAAATTCCCACGAATGTTTTTCGCAGCAGGCTTTGCTGCCACGTCTTGAAATAATGGACCGAATCGATTGTGGTGGAATCGGGATTGTGCAGCGTGAGGAAACACGAATCGCGCCCCAGATCGAGCGAGGAGATACCGAGTCCCGCGACATCGCCTCCATGCGTGAGGGATGGATATGTTTGGTAAAACAGCGAACTATCGGCCGCGATAATGCCAAACGAATCCGGAGGAATGAGAAGCGGCGTAACGGCGTGCGAATATTCGCCGGGCCGCTTTTCGCCAGTTACAAGCCGCGCGGAGTCTAACGAAATCCAGCGCGAAGAGCGGTTATATAGTTCGAGCCATTCACAGCCGGTTGGCTGCGGATCGAACATGACCTCGTTGAGAACGAGGCTGTCCAGCGGCACCGGAATCACGATACGGAAGTGAATCGTATCGTTCGAAGTCTGCGCGTTCAACGAGTCGAGAAGGTAGGCAATGCCATGAAACAACCCGAAGAAATTTTGCGGAATTGGTATGAGAACCTGGACCGTGGTATCCGGCGGCAGGAAAACCGGAATAACAGATGTAACGGTATCGATGGTATCGATCTGCAAGCGAATAGTGACAGATCGTGATGTGTCTCTTCCCAAATTTCCGACAGAGAAAATGACCGACGTGTCCACCTCATTCACGCCGTCCACACTTAGGAGTGCTATGTCATGCCCCCGCCTTCGCACGGAGTTTGGCCGAAGAATGGTCGAGCCGCTGGAATCTCCGCAGGCAGCCCAATTCGATGGGTCGTCGCCGGGCTTCGATGGGTCGATGCGCTCGATGGAAATGCCATCGGTTTTAATCCAGGTGCCGGCGTAGCTGACCGTATCAATAAGATCCCCAAAGGGATCTCGAAGCGCGAGCGTCGATCCGCCATAATCCATGTGTGGCAGGCTAATCTGTATGATATGCTCGACGGGAATCTTTCGGTATTGCGCGAGTGCGGTATCGTTGCCGGATAAAATCACCATGGAATCCGGCGGCAGAACGGCGTTCATGGATGGGACTACAACAGGCGAATGGCCCAACACCGTGAGAGACCATCCGGCAATATTTATGGTATCCGGTGTAGTATTCAGAAGTTCGATCCATTGCGGTTCCGGGCTTGCAACTCTGACCATGATCTCGTTCATCACGATGGAAAGGGCGTTAGATTTTCCTGGCACATTAAAACGAAGCGTGTCGTCGCCATGCGTGGTATCGAAGGCGCTCGTGATATAGAGCGTGTAATTCGTCGGGCGATACGAGACATAGGGAAGATTAATATACTCGATTATCGAAGAATCCGTGTCGAGCGTGTCAAGCATTGTAGTAAAAATTGGGGAGGGTCCGTTGCCCGTATCGGATTCGATGGTCAATTCCGACGAGTCAATGAGGAGAGTTCCTTGGTTTACAACTCGGACGCTAATAGTGAGCGTATCATTCAGGAAATTATGCTGAAGGCTATCGAGGGCAAGATCATGCGTGCCGGTCTTCATTCCGGTGAGGCTGTTTTGCGCGCCTGGCGTAGCGCCCGAAGCAACTATTGAAGTGCCCCAGTTTGCCGAATCGGTCGAGGGGCCGAGCGCGTTTATTCGTTCCAGAGATCGTCCATTGCTTCCACCCCACGATGGCCGGTAATAGAGACTATCGACGGTTTGGAGCGATGCGTTCTTCAACACAATTTTCTGGCCCAAACTATCCAGGCTGGGCAACGCGCATTGAACGATCAGGTAATTGCCCGGTCTCGTCACGCGAAGGGCCATTGAATCGGTTGTGATTATTATATAGTGACTGAATTGATCCGCGGTTTTCAAATCAATTGGTAAAGTTACCGATGCTGCCGTAGTGGAGATTTGCCACCCCGCAATATCGACATTCGTCGAATCGGTATTGAATAGCTCGATCCACTCCGGCTCCGGCGATTGCGGCGCATACATGATCTCATTAATCACGACGCCCGTCTGAGCGGAGAGCGTATGAACGGCGACGAACAGCGATAAAATGCTAAGAACAGCGATTTTTGTCGTCATAAAGCAAAAGGCAACGTGGATGACCGATCATCCACGAATCATCTACTTACAAAAATCGTCATTTTTTGGGCAGCTTTTCAGAAATCCGGGATTTGGAACGGAGCATCGAACATCGTGTTAGGACGGAATAATGTCGAAAGTAAGTACTGGTAAGGTCGCGGTGGTAACGCTGGGCTGCGAGAAGAACACGGTGGATTCCGAAGTGATCGGCGGGATGCTCGCGCGCCGGGGCGTCCGCATGGAAGAAGATGCCGAGCGCGCCGAAACCGTCATCATCAATACCTGCGGCTTCATCGACCATGCAAAGAAGGAGTCGATCGGCGCTATTTTAGAAGCGCTCGAACTGAAAAAACAGGGAGTCGTTCGGAAGGTCTATGTGGCCGGATGTCTTTCGGAGCGATACCGCTCGGAATTGGAAATGGAATTGCCGGAGGTCGATCGCTTCTTCGGCACGCAGGATTTCGAATCCATTCTAAGCTCCATTATTCCTGATGCTACGTTCGATTTTAAACATAATCTTCTTGGGGAACGGCAGCCCTCCACACCGCGCCATTTTGCTTATCTTAAAATTTCCGAGGGCTGCGATCATCCCTGCTCGTTTTGCGCGATTCCGATCATGCGCGGCGGGCATCGATCACGAGCGATTGAAGAACTGGAATTCGAAGCGATGATGCTCGCCTCGAATGGCGTGAAAGAACTGGTTCTCATCGCGCAGGACTCTACCAATTACGGTCTCGATCTCTATGGCGAACGAACGCTTGCCACGCTTGCCGCGCGGCTTGCGCGAATTAATGGTCTGGAATGGATTCGGATCATGTATGCTTATCCCGCCAAGTTCCCGCTCGATCTTTTAGATGTGATGGCGAGCGAGGAGAAGATCATTCCCTATCTCGATATGCCGGTGCAGCATGCTTCGACCGAGGTACTCAAATCCATGCGCCGTGGCATTACGCGGCGCGCGACCGAAGAGCTGATCGCAAACATTCGCGCGCGCGTGCCGGGCATTGCGTTGCGAACCACGCTAATCACCGGTTATCCCACCGAGGGAGAGCGGGAATTCGAGGAACTGGAAGAGTTCGTGCGAACCATGCAGTTCGACCGGCTTGGCGTGTTCACCTACAGCCAGGAAGAGGGAACAATGGCGCATCCTTTGGGTGACCCCATTCCTCAGGCCGTTAAACTCGAACGTCAGGCGCTACTGTATGACATTCAATCGGAGATTTCGCTTGCCAAAAATCTCGCAAAGATTGGTTCCATCGAGCGCGTGCTTATCGAGCGAGAGGAAATCGAAGGGGATGACCTCACCCCAACCCCTCTCCCTGCTGGGAGAGGGGCTCTTAACCCCCTGCTCCCAGCAGGGAGAAGGGGGCAGGGGGATGAGGCTTGTTATTATGGCCGCACCTACGCCCATGCGCCGGAAGTCGATGGGGAAGTGCATTTATATTCCGATCGTGAGTTAGCAATCGGCGATTTTGTTTTCGCGCGTATTACTGGAGCGGATGAATACGATCTCGAAGCAGAGGTGATTCGATAAAGGTGGTTTCATGATGGCCCGTTCTCTTGTTATTGGCTGCTTGCTTTTCGTTTCGCCTCTCGTGGCACGAGCGCAATGGGGAATGGGTAACGAACCCGCTGCCAGGAGTCGCGCTCGCCCGGTGGTGGCTCCGGGTCCGAGAGTGGTATTCGATCTGCTCGCCTTCAAAGGTTCTCAAAATAACAGTGGCGGCCCGGCGGCACTCGGAGACAGTACCCGTATGGACCTTTACCTTGCCGTGGACTGCAACTCGCTCGAATTTCTATATGCGATCGATAAATATGTCGCGGATTATTCCGTCACGATTCAGGTCCTGACGAAGAGCAATCTGATACTTGACCGGTATGAGGCTTATACGGTGCTGGAAACGACCTCCGAGCATCGCGCTCGCGTTCATTCTCGCCAGAGTCGCGCGGATGCCCGGCAGATTTCGTTCATGCTCCTTCCTGGAAATGAGTACACGATGCGGCTCTCCGTTCAGGATTATTCCTCCCATGCATCCTTCGACACAAGCTTCGATGTTACCGTGAAGGATTTTGGCCTCCCGTTCCCAACGATGAGCGACGTAATAATCTATCGCGACCGAATAGGGATGCGAGGAGGATCGCCGACGATGGTTGTTCCTTCCATTGGGCCGGACGTTTCCTCGCTTGCGGAAGGGCAGGCGGCTGACCGGTCATCCGTGGCGAGCGGTCTTTTTGCGGAGCTGTATAACATGCCGGCGGATTCGACGCTCGGCATCGTCACGGAAGTCCTTCGAACGAACGGGCAGGGAGATAATGCCACGCCGCAGCTCGCTTCCCGCATGACAATGGTACTTCATATTCCACCTGCGAATCGTTCCACGAACACCGCGCCGGCATCCATTCCTGTCACCCAGCTTTTTATGCCAGTCTCCTTCGAAGGACTCTGGGCGGGACCCTATGCGATGCATACATACATTCTTCCGAATGCGCGCGATACCGGTTTGGAAGATCCTTCTGTACTTGGGACGCGCGCGATCGCTTCGGCCCAGCGCGAAATCATCGTTGCGATCGCGAGTGGCATTCCGATCTCCGCCGGCGATCTCGATCAGGCGATCGCGCAGCTCGGGGTGATTGCTTCCGGGGTGGAATGGGATTCGCTGAACCGCGCCCGAACGCCAGAAGAGAAACGCGATGCCATTCTCGATTTTTGGAAGAAGAAAAATCCCGCGTTCGGGCTACACGCATCACCCGAGGCAGGCAATCGTGCAATGGAAGTATTTTATTCGAGGGTGGATTATGCGAATGCCCATTTTGGAACTACCTTTCAAGCCGGATGGAAAAGCGACCGCGGACGAGTCTATATTGAATTAGGTCCGCCCGACGCGATCGACAGTCATCCGGAAGGCTATACGCAAGCCTACGGCGGATTGCAAATGCCGTACGAAATTTGGGATTATTCCAGACTCGGGCAGCGATATACCTTCGTTGACGAATACATGCTTGGAGATTATCGCCTCCGCGGCGCGCAGCCGCCGGAAGGAACGTTTATTTGGGAGTAACGAGATCGTGTAGCTCCCGGAGTATACTCCGGGAGCTACACGACGTTGGAATGATGCACGGAAAAACACTCGCTATTGCGCTGCCATTTCCCGGACTCTGGGATGCCGGCGAAGCCGCCGCGCTCCTTGCCCGGTTTCTTCGTGCTGCAGATCGGGAGCGCTCGAGCGCGGAATTGGTCACGATGCCGTGGCTCGATGGGGGTAATGGCACGATCGACTTTCTGGTCACGCAAACACTCGGCTCGTTTCTGGAAGTCGAAGTCACTGGCGCGAGCGGGGAGGACCTTATCGTTCCCATCGGCTTTGCCGGTGAAGACGGTAAGCTTGCCGTGATCGAGATGGCGCGCGCCGCGCGAGTCCATCAACTGGGCGAGGCGGGAACAACGGCCGGCGTCGGTGAACTAATTCAGGATGCTCTCGACGAAGGCGCATTCTCGATTCTATTGTGTCAGGAAGAACCGGTTGCGTGCGATGCGGGCTTTGGCGCCGCGGCCGCCCTGGGCGTTCGATTTTTCGATTTGCACGACAAGGAGATTGTGTTTTCCGGTGGCAGGAGGTTGCAGTCACCGAGCGAGCAAGCAACCCAATTGCTTTCGAGGGTTGCAAGAATCGATGGTTCAGGCCGAAGCTTTGCGCTGCTAAGTTCACGAATCTATATTGCTCGTTCGGCTGGGGCCATCCAAAGTTCCCCATCGCCGGAGATCCTTGCCGAATTGGCTCGGCTTGCCGAAATCATTCAGCGGGACGCCGGCGTTCCCGCGCCATTGACAAATCTTAGTGCCAGCGCGGTGGAATTTGGCCTCATCGCGTTCCTGGGCGCCGAAGCACGCGATGGCGAAGCACTCGTGCTCGAAGCGTCCCGGATCGAGGAAGCGATCGGTCGCGGCGAGTTTTCCGAAGCCATTCTTTTAGCTTCCTCCGTGGCGGAACTCGATCCCGGCTCCGGTTCCGCTCCGCTTCGGAACTTTCTTGAGCACGTTCGCGAACGCATTCCACATCGCGCGGCAATCGTTATGGATCATCCGGAAGAAGGTGCCAAAACTCAAGCCCCGGAGCCACGGTATTCGCTTGCGAAGGCTCCGGTCTTCCAGGCTCCGGTTCGTTTCGGGGCGGGTGTGGATGATCGCTCATCCACGGAGGAACGGCGCCGGGACTTTTCCATACGGCTCGAAAAACTTTTGCCCGTTGTGCTCGACGAATTGCGAACGGTTGATCATCCGGGGACCAAGCCGCGCGCAAAATGAGCGAACGATGCACTGACGCCATGTGTAAGGCGCTTCTTCTTGCTTTTGTTTTGCTCTTTCATTCCCGTGTGGGCTTTGCCCAGACCGCGAGGAACGGTTATCCTGTAACGAGCGAAGATTCCATCCGTGCAGAAATGTTTCTCGATCCTGCCTCGCGTGACCCCCGCCATACGATTCCACTACCATTCTCGCTTTTGATTCCCAAAGGAATCCGGCTCGGCTATGACATGCGAAACTATATTGCATCCCCCGAGTTTGGGGCCTTCGATTCCAGTGTATCTGCCGAAACCGCATTCGATGAAATTTATTTCGAGGCGCTGGAACTGGCGCATGGCGATGTTTCCTCCGCACTGTTAGCGGCTGCCTTTGGATCGTTCGAGCATGAGTTTATTCCGCTCGATATTATAGGAATCCGAATCGACCTTCCACTTACCAGCGAGACGCACGCCCGCTTCGAGCGCCGGTGGTCGCATTTGCCGGCATATCTGTATCATACGCGGGAACTCGATCGCGATAAACTCCAGCATTTCTTCGCGAGCGCGTGGCTCAAATCCATGCTGGGGATGGACTGGCTCGTCCGTTTAGCAGGAGAAGCGGTCGAGGTGGGAGAGAAGCTGTTCGTCGTGGATGGCTTTATCGATCCGCGCGATCTCCATGCGAACGCCGATGGTATCCGTTTCGCGCTCCGCGCCGAAAGCCGGTTGGACGCCCGGCCCTCGCGAAGCCTCACGGCAAACCCATAAATCAGGGAGCCGTGTAGCGCCCGGAGTATACTCCGGGCGCTACATGGTGCTCATCAATGTTTAAAGCGGTAATCGACGATGGTGGCGTTCTGCTTTTGGATGTCCATCCAGTTCATGAGGAGGCGCTGCTCTTTTTCCTGGGTCATGGCAGCCACAATTTTTGATTTCACAGCCTGGAAATCCTTCTCGGTCGGGATATTTCGTCCCACGACTTTGGCCACGTAATATCCATGATCGCCCTTGAGTGGCGGGCTGATCGTTCCCGGCTGCGTGCTATACGCCCAATTGTTAATCACATATTCGCCGGTGGGAAGCCCATTGACGGATTCCGCCGGTCCCATCATTACCGTGATCGGAGCAAGCGAGGGATCGGCCAGTGCCGTGGCTGCTGTGGAAAGATCGCCCGCCGGCGCGACGGCGGCGTGAACTTGTTCAGCGCGCGAGGCGAGCGCGGCAACGGCTTTGCGAAGCGCCAATACATCCGCTACCTGCGATTTTACTTCGTCCAATGGTTTCGGTCCCGCGGGAGTGATATCCGTTAATTGTGCCACAAGAATGGCATGGGCGCTCACGATCTTGAAGGCCGGAGAAATATCGCCCTTGGACGATTCGAAACACCAATCGACAAATTCCTGGCTGTTAAAAATAGGCGAACCCTGCCGGCTTACTGGCGGCGCATCTTTGACGAGGTGATATCCGCCCGCGGCGGCGGCCTTCTCGAACCCATTTTTCACCGCCTGATCTCGAAAGATATTTGCCGATTGCGATTCGATCTCAAGCGTCTGATGGCTTGGCTTCACCGGAAGCGGAATGGTAACGACTACCCAGCCCCTCCTGGAACTTCCTTCGACTTGAAAAATATCATATCCTCGTGGGGATTCAATCGGCCCGAGGACCGTCCCCGGTGCGGCCGTGGCAATCTGTTTTCGAATGTCGGGCGGGAACGTCATGGTATCGAGCCAGCCAATATCGCCGCCCTTGAAAGCAGTGCGCGGGTCGGCGGAATAGGTCTCGGCCAATTGTTCAAAGTTTGCACCCGATTTCGCTTGCGCGAATACTTGCTGTGCCGCCGCGAGGGTGCTATCCTTCGATTGCTGGCTCGACCGTTCACTCGGCGGTATTCCAAATGCAATATGACGTAAGTGGAAAAGCACCTGCCCGGTATCGAAGATTTGGATGACCCGCGACACGGAGATCGAACCCATGATATGTGCGATTACCACGTCCCCGACGTTCGCGGACAGGAGCGAGGTGTCATTGCCCAGTTCGCGCATCGTGATGGGGTGCGCCGGCTGGTAGGGCAAATCGCTATAGTCCAGCGCAAGCTCCTTTGCTACAGTATCGACCGTAGCAAGAGGCGTTTCCGCGAGGCGTGCTTTCAGCGTGGCGGCCGTTTCCAACTCGAGCGCGGTATCGCGCGCATTCGGGGTCAGCGGGAACCCGACAAACTGGAAGTTGCGCTGCTCCGCCTGCTTATAGAGCCAGGAATGGGTATCGTAGTAAGATTGAATCTCATGGGGCGGAACTTGCGCGTCCATTTGCGGAGTGGGCTGAGGTGCCATGATCTTTATCACTTGAACCATTGCCTTCGCGCTATCGGTCATGTAGCGAATGAAGGCTTCTGTATCAGTGACGCGGACGGTCCCGGCCATCATCTGCTGCCACTTCATGTTGCGAATCTGATCGCGCGTTTGGGCTTCGAGCCCTCGAACAATGGAATCGTTCCGCGGGTCGCGCAGGGCTTTGATATACTGATCCGCATGAAATTGCCCCAGCGAATCGGTAAACTGCTTCTTAATTTCGGGGTTAGGATTATTGAAGAGGACATCCCGAATTTCCTGATCGGTGACCGTGATCCCCATCTTTGCGATACTTTGATTCGTGATCGCCTGCTGGACGGCCTGATCCCAGGCTTGTTCTTCGGCGTTCGCCTCGTCACTCTCGGAGAGTTCGGAGGTTTTGTTTTTCGCCTTCATTTTGGCCGTCACGTTTTCGAGGATCGCATTATAGTCCTTTTGCGTGATCGGGTTGCCGTTGACGAGGCCTAAGGTCCCGGCTTCGCCTTTGGACTGGAACAGCATCCCCTGGCCGCCCCACTGAAAGATAATCATTAAGAGGAAGATGCCGGCGAGCACGGCGAACACCACCGGCATCGAATCGCGCATCTTGGTCATTACTGGCATAGGCTCGAACTTTCGGTCTTAGGAATGAATGATTAGAGAGGCAGTCCGCCCGTCACTAAGGACGAATGCCCACCAAAGGGCCAAAGAACAGTGAAGATGGAAGGAAAAGTGCGCCGAGATTCAATAAAAAGCCTGCCGCGAATCGTGTGGCACCGGTAGTGTGCTCCCGACGCTACACGATTCCTTCCGCGTGCAACGGCTCATCTGGCAACTGCCGGTTTCGCAACGCTTCCAGAACATCGAGCAGCTTCTCGCACTTTTTTTCGAAGTCTGCTTTCGTGCCGGAATTCTCGAGGATGAAATCGGCTTCGTCACGCGCGATGGGGTCGCTCGCTTGCTCGGCGAGCCGGGCTTCGGCATCCGCTTTCGACATACGGCCCTCTTGCGTGACGCGGGCGACGGCATCCGCGTCCGGCGATTCTACAAGGATGATATAATCGAATCGCTCGCGAAAACGGCTCGAAAGAATCAGCGCGGATTCGACCGCGACCATTTCATTCGGATGCGCTTCGAATATTCGCTCGATCTCCGCCGTTGTCGCCGGATGAACGGCGGCTTCCACCGCGTGGCGCAGGCTTCCAGCCTGCGAGGTGCCGCCGAAAATTTGGGAAGCGATGTACGTCCGGTCGAGTTTACCATCCACGAACGCTTTCGGGCCAAGAATCTGACTGAGTTTTGCTCGAAGCGCGGGGTCGCGCTCCATCAAGTCGCGCGCAAGATCATCCGAGCGGATTGCGAATGCGCCGCGCGCTTCAATCATCGAAACGAGCAACGATTTGCCGCTTGCGAGTTTACCGGTAATCCCGATTCGTATGGCGCGCATGGGGTGAAGCTCCAAAAGAGAAGAAAACAGAGCGAGGAGCGAAGGAAGTCCCGGAGAGCGAGGTGTGGAACGATGCCTTCACGCCGCAGGGAGCAACACTTTACGTCCTGCTCGCGTGAAGATCATTGGTTTTTGCCCAATATTTCCGCAACCTCGGGTGAAACCTCAATCCGCGGAAGCTATGTTGGCTTGTGAACTTCGATTCCTGAACTTTGAAACGCTGTTATTTTCTGCTACTTGCAATCGCGCTCTCGGGGTGCGTTCTTCCGACGGGACCAGAACCGTCGCAGCATGTACGAGAGGAATCAAACTTTTATGCCTGGGACCTGTTTCGTTCTCCGCTTCCAAAGGCTCTTTACGACGGCATTTTTACCTCAACAATGTATGTGCAGGAGTATATCGATAGCTCCGGGAAGGATACTACTTCGGTAGCCTATGTTTCGCAGCCAAGACTGTTTAATCGACTCGGAGATAACATTGTTTCGATCCTATACAGTGATTCGGTCGAGTTAGACAATGTTCTCTATTCGCACGACCCTGCTCTCGATCTCAATTTTCCAGGGGCCGTTACATGGTCGATGAAAGGCGATTCCTATTTTCCTGCATTCTCGCATACGATCAATTCAGAACCAGTGCCCAGCATTCTTGCCCCATCGCTTCAGGATTCACTTAACGCCGATAGCATGATCAATCTCACTTATGACGCTCCGAGTGCTGACACACTGACTACCAACGCTGACTACATTGGAGAAGCACATTGGTTGAAAGACCCTCCCGATAGCCTTTCGCTCGGTGTGGAATCCCATGAATACATTAGCGCAAACACAGGGAGCGTCAAACTTCTGCCATTTAGCTTGGACACGACTTTTTATACATCGTTCCGCCCAGAGTTGCTCGCAGTTAATATTGCCTGGGCTCGGGGAGATACCATCCATGTTGGCGGCAAAATCTTCGGCTTCGTCACGGAAGTTAGTTGTAGCCGGGAATATTACTTGAAATAGTAAGATGCACGGAAGAATTATTCTCTTGATTGTGATTGGCTTTGCCGCGACCCGTGCGAGCGCGCAAGGCTTCGCCGGCGATACGACCCTCCACTTCCGTCTTGCCTTCGAACTCGGCGCCGGCTCGATTGCGAGCTACGATAATATGGGTTCGCCGCTGCCGTATTCGGGTATCACGTTGCCCATCGGCGGAACGATTGAGTACGTTACTCCGAACGTTCGACATTTGTTGGAGTGCATAGGGATTACCTCGCTCGGCAATGCCGCGCCGATGACGGACCAATACTCCAGCTCCACCGATGGACGCAACATAGCCTATGGCTTCGGCGATCTTCGCTACCGCTTCACACATTATCTTACTGACATCGGTAGAACCGGACTTCACTTAAGCGTGGGGGGAGAATGGGATAATCTCTTTTTCCTGAGAGCCTATAACTATTACGGAAATTGGGCTGGGGGGAGCGGAAGTGGCGAGGCAAGTTCCGGACTTGCGGCGGCTGCGGATTTAACTTATTCGCTTGGAAGCGACCACCGGTTTCGAGGATCGGTTTCACTCCCGCTCATTGCGTATGTCTTGCGACCAGCGTATGGATATATCAACGGCAATACATCCATTTATGGCTATTCGCCACAATCGCGTTTCGAGCCGATTGGCACGATGTGGAGTTGGCGCGTCGGCTTCGATTACGATTACGCGATCTCGCGGCTATTCCTGCTTGGTCTTCACTTTCACGAGCTGTATTATCAATATCCGATGCTCACCTGGCGAACGGTTGGGGCGGAGAACGATCTCGATCTCGCGCTTACCTGGAGGTTCGACCTATGAAGCGGATAATACTTCTGCTTCTCGCTATTCTCGCTTCCGGCTGTACGGAATCGCTTGTCGCGCCGAAGGTCGATACATCTCCACCCGCCGTGTTTGAAGAATTATGGCGCGAATTCGACATGCGCTACGCTACGTTCGCCGAGCGCCATGTCAATTGGGATTCGTTGCACGCGCTCTATGCTCCGCGCATTACTGCTAACATGCCGGACACCGTGCTCCTCGCTTATTTCGATTCGCTCCTCTCGCCACTTCGTGATGGGCATGTGAGTGTGCATGCCGGAAATCGGGGGGGTAGCTTCGTGCATTCAGACAGC
>DASRZC010000115.1:0-10632 GCA_035686785.1 Kapaibacterium sp. (SeqCode) | reverse complement strand
GATGGGCATTAGCAGAGGACCGGTCATCCGTTAATCCTTCCTTTTCCAAATCGTATAGCCGCCGATGGTGGTGTCAAACCGATAAAACGGCATGACGAGAGAATCGAATCCTTCGAATTCATGGATACTTTGCGAAGGAGCTTGATGCACGAAATCGAGGAGCTCCCGCGGGCCATTTCCAAGGACAAGATAATAGGGACGAATCGAGCGGAGTGAATCGACATATTCTTTGCGCCAGTTTTTTTGAAAGTCTGGTTGGCTCCCATCCGGTGCGCTCATTGAGAGAGAATAGAAGGTGGTAAACCGGCTCATACATGGCCGCCCGGTACGCCAACGGATTCCGGCGGTTAGGGTTGCCGCCTCAATGCTTGCGTGGGAAGGGGCCGTGCGGTCGATATACTTTGCTATAGCCTTTTCGACGCTTATTCGGAAGCCCGGTTCAACAATCGTTTCATCCTGCGCTCGATCAATGGGGTTCGGTTTCCCATCGAAGAGATCGATGAGAAAAGAACGATACGGAGAAAACGGGGCAATACGAAAGGTTACAAATAATACGAGTGCGGTTGCCACGCCATACCGGTACACCGGCGATGGGAACAATCCGGCAACGGATTCCACGCCGACCGCACTGAACGGAATAAGAACGAGCATGACCGGCTCAAAATGGTACAGCATATATTTGCCCATTACTATAAGCGAAACCATTCCGGTTATGCCAATGCCGGCGATCAACACAAGGTCTCGCCGAGATGCCGCGTGGACAACACCCTTCGACCATCGCTCGCGTTTCTGCCCAAGCCACGCTGCGAAAATTCCCAAAAGCCCGAAGCAAATATAAAATTTCTGGGAACGAAGGGTATGAAAGATTTTCAAAGGCGCCTGATGGATCTTGCCATAAATTTCAAGATTGAAGCGGATCGTTGCAAGGTAGAATTCACGAAGTCCTCCCTCGTGGAGTACATAGGGAAGGAATAACGTAATAAAGAAAACAGCAGCACCGGCCGCATAGCCAAATAAATATTGCTTTTTGAACACGGATGGCGCAAGGATGAGCCATAGTGCGCCAATAAAGACGAACGGCAGGTACGTGGGCCGTATCATCGCGGTCATTGCCAGGGACGCACCCGCGACAAATGCAAAAATCGTTCGGCGCTGCGTGGTGGATGGCTGTGCCCGGTCGATTTGAAACAAGGCCACCACCGCCAGGAGCACGAAAAACATTGCGAAGCAATCGCGTTGTCCGGCGAACCAACTTTCGCCCGAGATATAGCGAATATTATAAATCACGGTGGCGAGCCAGGCCGTTCGCGGAGTGAGCCAGCGGAGCAAGATATGAAATAGCATCCAGGACATTGCCAGGTGAACGAGCAAGTCGAACATGCGGAAGCCAATAGCAGAATTTCCAAAGAACAGAATAGAAATCGCATGGACGATCACGATGCCCGGAAAATTCTGGTCCCACGTACCAAGGTATGGGAGCCGATGAAGCCGCAGAAGCTCCAGGGCCATCGATTGGTAAATCTCGTTATCCCAACTCAATGGCAGAAAAAGAGTGAACGAGAGAAGCGCGAGCGAGCTCGCAATCGTCAGAGTACGATAGGTCTTTCTCGCTTTCGGATTTTCGGAGTGTGCGGCCGTCATTGGGCAAGGACCAACCCCATTTTTTGCTTCACGTCCTCGAGGCGCGGTTCCGAAATCGCGCGCGCTTTTTCCGCGCCCGTGAGCATCAGGCGTTCCAACTCCGCGCGGTCGGCCATGATGTCCCGGTGTCGCGAGCGAATCGGTTCCGTTGTAGCGATGACCACTTCCGCCACGGCCTTCTTCAAATCCCCATAGCCGCGAGCATTCGCAAAATCGCGTTCGACTGCTTCCGCCGATTTGCCCGTCAATGATTGATAGATCGTAAGCAGATTATTGACGCCGGCTTTGGCGGGATCTTTCGAGAATTGAATCTCGAAGCCGGAATCCGTTTTCGCGCGCAGGACCGTTCGCTCGATAGCCTTCGGATCGTCAAGCAAATTGATGGCATGTCCTTTCACGCTGCCTAAACTCTTCGACATTTTCGCAGTGGGGTCGTCCAATCCCATAATCCGCGCCCCGGACGTGCCGATCACTGGCTCCGGAACGATAAACGTTTCGCCATAATGATAATTGAATCGCTCGGCGATGTTGCGTGCAAGTTCCACGTGCTGCTTCTGATCCTCGCCGACGGGCACTTCATGCGTATCGTAAAAGAGAATATCGGCCGCCATCAGGACGGGATAATCGAGCAAGCCCGTGAGGATCGTCTCCTGCTTCGCGGATTTATCCTTGAACTGCGTCATCTTATTCAGCCATCCGATGGGCGTGATGCAGTTCAAGAGCCACGCGCCTTCGGCATGGACGCTCACATGGCTCTGCACGAAGAGAATGCTCTTCTCCGGGTCGAGCCCGACGGCGAGAAAGAGCGCCAGAAGATCGAGCGTGCGCTCCCGCAGTTCAGCCGGGTCCTGGGGCACGGTGAGCGCGTGGAGATCGACGATGCAGAAGATATTTTCCTTCGTCGGATCATCCTGGGACGCGACCCACCGTTTCACCGCGCCGATATAGTTACCGATGTGGATCACGTTCGATGGTTGGATGCCGCTAAAGACTCGTCGTTTCATAAGAAAGGTAGATAGCGTTCGGAGTGCGAAGAAAGTTCAGTGGGATGCTGTTTTTAGAACACATGGCACGAGTTTACCTGGAGATCGGTTACAAAAATATGCAGACGTATCGAGCTGAAGCGACCGTAAACGACGAAGGGAAGGTGATTCTTTCCCTGCCGTTCCCGCATGGGCAAAAGGTGGAGATTATTGCGCGTCCTTCTACCTCTCTCGTCGAAGATGACGAAGCCTGGGAGCGAATGGCGTTTGAAGATTTTTTCAATGGGTATGCGGAAGAGGATGCGATGTATGACCATTACTTCGAATGGAAAAAGAATATCGATTCGGGGAAACAGTAGTTGTCGAATATCCCTATAGTGATGGTCGCAGGGCAAAATTCCGGCCAGCGCTTGTGCTATCTTCTCAAAAGGATGGTGATATTTTCTTTGCGCGCATTACGACCAAGGAACCGATCGATCCCTTCGATTTGCCATTGCTGGACTGGATGAAAGCTGGACTTATGGCCCTTCTACGGTAAGACTTGAAAAGTTGAGCAGTCTCCTTGCTTCGAGAGTAAAGTCACGAATCGGACATTTTTCAAAACGTGATAGAACAAACGTTATCAATTGTCTTCATAACTTTGTAGAATCTCTCCCAGAAGCTTAGAAGTTTCCAGCCGTAGAACTTCGGTTAACTGCGTTGTCACTAGCCGTGAAGGTTGATTCCTATGCCACCTGATCGACCGGCACATTCGTCGGCTCGTGAACAACAACTTTTCGGAACCGGCGGCCAAGCTTTTCGCGCCATTCGGCAAAGATTTCGTAGATCGTCGGGATGACGACGAGCGTGAGGATCGTCGAAGTAATAACACCGCCAATCACGGCGCGGCCCAGTGGCGCGCGGAAATCGGCGCCTTCGCCCGCGCCGATGGCGACGGGGATCATTCCGGCGATGAGCGCCATCGTCGTCATCATGATCGGACGCAGCCGGACGCGGCCCGCTTCGATAAGCGCTTCGCGCAGCGGCATTCCCGCCTCATGCTGCCATTTGGCGAAGTCGATGAGAAGAATCGCGTTCTTCGCCACAATGCCCATGAGTAGCATGATTCCGATAAGCGCCATGACGTTCATCGTGTCGCCGGTGACGAGCAGCGCGATCACTACCCCGATGAGCGATAGCGGCAGCGAAATGAGAATCGCAATCGGATCGAGGAATGAGCCGAACTGAACGACAAGAATGAGATACATGAGCATTATCGCAAGTCCGAGTGCTTCGAAAATGGCGAGATAAAATTCTCCTTGTTGCTGGACTTGGCCACCATTCGAAACGCGAACTCCCGGCGGTAACTTTAGTTTGGCAACGACCGCATTGATATTTTGCGACACCTGGCCAAGTGAGAGGCCTTGCGAATTGCATTCGACATTAATGACGCGGTCCTGATTTAAGTGATCGATCTCCGCCGGGCCGAGACCCTCCGTAATGTCCGCAATCTGGCCGAGCGGGACAACGGCTGCACTCCCCGAAGCAGATGGAGTAAGGACGAGCGGAATTTGCGCGAGATTTGCCGCCGATTCGCGTGCTTCTGGCGCAAGGCGAACCGTAACATCGCGCGTCTTGCCGGTCGGATCGACCCAATCGCCCGTTTTGAGACCGGCAAAGGCGGGCAACAGCGATTGCGCGACCTGCGCAACGGTAAGTCCCATGGAACCGATCAACCCTCGCCGAAGATTAACTTCGAGTTCCGGCTTCTGACCCTTCGTCGAAAGCCCAATATCCGCCGTTCCGGGAACCTTGCGAATGGCGTCCTCGATCGTGCTGGCAGCTTGCTCCATGCTTGCTTCGTTCGATCCTTGTACCTGAAGCTGCACTTCCTTTTGCGCTCCGCCAAAGCCGCTCGAAAAAACGTACGCATCCACGCCGCCGACGGTCGCAAGCTGTTTTCGGAACACTTCCGCAAGCTGCCATTGGAGCAGATTGCGATCTGCTTTTGGTATCAGTTTCACGTAAATCGAGGCCTGGGTCACATCGCCGGAACCGGAAGAGGTGCCAAGCTGCGTCGTTTCGCTGCCGATCGTCGTGTACGTGTAAGCTACTTCCTTATGCGCGCGAAGTATGGATGTAATTTCCTGCGTTTTCGCGAGCGTATAGGGAAGGCTGGAACCCGGCGGCGCTTCCACCGAAATAGTAAGTTCGGATCGATCGCTATTTGGCACAAATCCCGAGCCGCCATATTTCGCCTGCACAAAGATCGCGCCCACGAAGGCAACGATCGCAATCGCGACCATCCACCAGCGGTGATCGAGTGCCCAGGCGATCACGCGCTTGTAGCCATCGGCCGTGCGATTGAACCAGTTGTTGAACTGATCGAGCCACGGAAAAATAAGACCGAGAATGCCAAGCCCGAGCAAAAGAAAGCTGCCTAACGGAGGAAGCAGGCCAAGTATCATCGAAAAAAGGCCGAGCAGGAATGAGGCAACGCCGAGCAACGTCGGAAGAAAAGCACGGCGCTTATGCACTACATTATGAGGGTCGGGCCAATAAGCCGAGAGCATCGGATCCAGCGAAAAGCTCACGAAAAGCGAGACCAGCACCGCGCATGCTACCGTCAGCGCGAAGGGCTTGAACCATTGCCCGGAAAGGCCGCCCATGAAGGCGACGGGCACAAAGACGGCGATAATCGAGAACGTCGTCGCCGTTACCGCAAGGCCGATTTCGTTCGTGCCGCTATGCGCGGCGGTCATGTGGTCTTCGCCCATTTCCACATGACGCACAATATTTTCGCGGACGACGATAGCATCGTCGATCAAAATTCCAATCGCGAGCGAAAGGCCGAGCAGCGACATGGTGTTCAGCGTAAATCCCGCTGCCAGCACGGCAACGAACGCCGCGAGCACCGAGACCGGAAGCGCCAACCCGGTGATGACCGTCGAGCGCCAGGAATTGAGGAACAGAAATACGACGAGTACCGTGAGCAACGCGCCTTCTAAAAGCGCTTCCTTAACATTCGTCACGGAGTGCGTGACCCGGTCTCCAGCATTTTTTACAACTTCGAGCGTCGTGCCGGGCGGAAGATTCTTCTTGATACCGTCAATAGCCTTGACGACGGCATCGGCGACCGTTGCAGTGCTCGCGCCTTTCGCTTTGGTAATGTCGAGGCCGACGCATTCCTTGCCATTGAAGAGCGCGAGCGTGCGCGCCTCTTTTGCGGTATCGGCGACCGAAGCCACGTCCTGCAATCGGACGACTTGCCCATTGCGTGTCGCGATCGGGACGTAATTGAAATCATTCGGATTCTCGATACGTCCCGCCAAGCGGATGGATTGTTCGAGTTGCGGGGTCTCAAGCGCGCCCACCGGCGCGGCAAGATTCTGCGCTTCGAGTGCCTGCACCACTTGAGCGACGCTCACGCCATTGGCCTCAAGATCGCTGGGCCGAACATTAACCGCGATCTCGCGATCGACCGCACCGGTAATAGAGACTTGCGCCACGCCTTCGATTGCGGAAAGTTCCTTTTTAATGCCGGGATCGGCCAACGAAGTCAAGTCCGCTGGTGCCATGCCTGGCGAGCGAAGCACGAGCGAAACGATCGGCAATTCGTCGGGATCGAATTTTTCGAGGATCGGCGGTTTCATCTCCACCGGCAGATCGTTCTGGATCGTGCTGATGGCGTCGCGCACGTCCGCCATGGCTTCGTCCGGATTTTTCGAAAATACGAACTGTATCGTAATCATCCCGAATCCATCGAGCGATTGCGAAGTCATCTTGTCAAGCCCGCTGATCGAGCCGAACGCTTCTTCCATCCGATCGACCACTTCGCGCTCCACCTGCTCCGGAGACGCGCCGGGATACGGCACCGCAACGACCACAATTGGATTCGTAATATCGGGGAATTCGTCGATCTGAAGACTCGCGAGCGCGAACAGCCCAAAGATGACGAGCGCGATCATCGTCACTACGGTGACGACCGGCCGCTTGATCGCAAAATCGGAAATAAACATCCGGGGAAGTGCTGAGTGCTAAGTGCTAACGCGCCCTTATGGAATCGCTAATTAAGTCCACTATGTCATTCTGAGCAGGGTGCCCTCTGGGCTTCGTCCGACCGAAGGGAGGACGAACGTATTGAAGAATCTCCGGTAATGACAAGAGATTCTTCGCTACGTAAATTTTCGCTCCGCGAAAATTTACTCCGCTCAGAATGACAATTTAACTTCATCGGAGCTTCCATAATTCGTAGTTTATCGTTTTGTCGTATCATTCGAAATTGCTTTTACTTTCGTTCCAAGTTCGATTTCCATCGCGGCGCCGCGAAGGATGGTATCCCCCGCGCTAAGGCCAGAGGTGATTTCGACAAGATTATTTTTTTCATCCAGCGTCCCGAGTGTAACCGGCACACGCTCGACAATACCATTATGCATCATAATAACGGCCGGCGTGATCGTGCGATGATCGACGGCGTCCGTGGGGAGCGCAAGCGCCGTCGTTTGAATACTTGCCACGCGCCCTTGCGCATATAGCCCTCCAACGAGCGCCTTACCTTTGTTTGGAATATCCGCGTAAATCCGAACCTGCCGCGTCATCGGATCGGCGGTCGGGTTGATGCGCGTGACCATTCCCTGGAACTTGCGTCCCGGATAGCCGGTGACATCGAATTGAATCGGCAGGCCGACATGCACGATGGAAAGCGCGTCCGCTGGAATCGTAGCTTGCAATTCGAGCGTCGAGGGATCGACAATCGTATAAAGCGCCGTGCCCTGCTGCACGACATCGCCGATCGAAACACTTTTTTCGCTGACGATGCCGGAAAATGGCGCGCGAATGGTCGCATAGCCAAGCTGTTTTTCTGCACTCGCGAGCATGGCTTTGGCTTGCGCCACACCGGCTTCCGCCGACACCGTCCCACGTTGCGCCTGATCGACACTTTGCTGAGAGATCGCACCCGCTTTGAGAAGTGATTCTTGCCGCGTCTGCTCGCGCTTGGCCATATCGAGCGCGCTTTCCGCGTTCGTCACCGCGTTTTTTGCGCTCGTCACCGCGTCGGTCAGCGCGCTGTTATCGATGGTCGCAATAATTTCCCCTGCATGAACCGGCGAGCCTTGATCGACAAAGGCGCGGAGCACGGAACCCGAAATTTGCGCTTTCACCACCGCTTCGTCTCGCGGCACGAGCGTTCCGCTGATCGTCGGGCCACTCTCGATCGGCTGCACACTGGCGACGATATAATTTTCGGGACCCAGTTGCATGGGCAGCGGCGGCGGCGGCGGTGCAGCTTTGTTGCACGCGGCGAGAGTAAAAGCCAATGCTGCGAACAATAGGTAATGTAGCGCAAACTTCAGTTTGCGACTCCGCGATTGGGGTCGCAAACTAAAGTTTGTGCTACATTGTAATTCGTAATTCGTAATTCGTAATTGGCTTGATCTCATTGTCCCGATGATGCTCCGGATGAAGCGCCCTGGTTCAGCGGCGCGGTGAGGCCTTGCGACGATTGCGACTGTCCCGCCGGCGAAGACGCCGCTTGCTGAGTAACCGCCGACTGCGCCGTGGAACTTGCCACCTGGGCTTGCGCGGGATTTACTGGCAAGTCCTTCAATAGCGATAGTTTTGCGCGCGCGACCTGATAATCGCGCACGGCGCCCGCCCAGTTCGCGCGCGCCTGTTCTTCCTGAATGCGGGCGTCATCAAGTTCCACTTCCGTGGAAATGCCCTGCGAAAAACGGACGTTCGCTATCTGGTACGCGCGCTGCGCTTCGGCAGCGGTGCCGGCGGTCGAACGAAGGTTCGCTTCGGCGGAGTGAAGCTGGTTGAGTGCCGTGCGCGCGTCCATCGCGGCGGCTTCGCGCGTTTGTTCCAGCCGGGCATCCGCCTGCTCGACGCCGGCGCGCGCCACGTCTACATTCCCCGCGATATTTCCGCCCGTATAAATGGGAACGGAAATGGTGACACCAGCGGTCCAGTTCGTTAGCCAGTCATTCCAATTCGGAAATAGATTGCTCGGATAAGCGACCGGCGAATAACTCGAACTTAAAGAAATCTGCGGCCAGTGCGCGCTTTCGGCGATGCGAACCTGCGCATCCGAAGCCGTGACATTATCAATAGCCTGACGAACACTCGAGCGTTGATCCGTCTCGGTGTCGCTCATCAACGCGAAGCGCGCCTGCGAATCGACGATGGGCGTTGTGAGCACCAGCGAATCGTCGAGCGAGTAATTCAGAAGCTGTTTCAGACGGTAATAAGCTTCGGCGCGGTTGTCCTCACTTTGAAGCACGACGGGAATTTGGTTATCGCGCGCAACTTTTGCCCGCAGCGCATCGAACTCCGCTTTTTCGCCAACCTGATAGGCAAGATTGGTTTGCCGATAGACTTCATCCGCTTCTGCAAGCGCATCGTGAGAAATTTTTACGATCGTATCGGCGAGGATGGCATCGTAATAACTTTGCGTCACATTCAAAACGAGCTGCGCTTGCGCGGCCGTGAGATCGATGTCCGCCGATTGCTTGCGCGCGCGCGCGGCATCGTTCATCGCCGTAAGCCGTCCACCCGTGAAAATATTTTGGGATGCGTTTATTCCAAGCGTATAGGCATTGAGGCGACCGAAGGGAAGATTTTTGAAAAGTCCGGCGAGGGCTGCTGCCGCTCCGGTATCGGGTCCCGAGGATAGGCCGCTGTATTGCGATTTAAGCGTGCGTGTATAATTCGCGGACGCAGAAATTTGGGGCAGCATTCCGCTCATGGCTACCTCTTCATTCCCTTCGGCAGAACGGACCTCGCCCTTCGCCAGGTCTATTTCCTCGCCACGATGGAGCGCCGTGTTGATAGCCTCATCGAGCGAAATGGGAATAGCCGTTTGAGCAGAGAGGCGCGCGGAATATCCGAGCGATGTGAGCAAACCTACAATTACGACAAGATAAAACGCGCGCATGTGGTAAATGGCTTTCACTGAACGACCCAAAGACGAAGGAGCCGCACCGATATTGTACCAGGATTTACAGGATGGAAAGGATTTTCAGGATGGGAAACGGACTTGTCTTGAAAATCCCGAACCTGGATTCCCGCATTCGCGGGAATGACAAAATAGATGAGGATGGCGCGAAGCGCATAAGACCCTGCACCTCTGTCATTCCCGCGGCTGCGAGAATCCATCCTAAAAATCCTTTCTATCTTGTAAATCCTGGTTATTCTTGCGTCGTATGGCAATTCCCGCATCCGAAGCCCTTGCCCGTCTTCGGATCGAACGGTTTCAGGCTGAGGAGATTGGCCATGGATGGCTTCATCGTCTTCGCCATGAATTCCATCCATTGCGGTTTGTCCTTCATTAGCTTTTCGAATCCGGCACGGGAATTCGGCAATTTCGCAAGCTCCGGGTTTGGCATTTTGAATTGACCGTTGCGCGCGCCCGCGCCATGACACGTCCCGCACTTTACGTCCGCGAATTTCTTCGTATCGAACGTGTGCATGATCGGCTTCATCTTCGGCAAGACGACCTTCTTCATATATTCCTTCCGCTCCGCCTTCGACATCTTGTCCCAGTCGATAACCGAATCCGCCGTAACGACGGTGTCGGTGACGACGAGCGTGTCGGTCGTAGAACGTTGGTTGCCGGTCTGCGCAGGATGAGGTGTGACGGTTGAAAAGAGGGTGGCAACCCATAAAGTGACGATAGAAAGTAGAGCAGTGTTCATTGGTTTGAAAAAAAGATTTATGCGTGTAGCGCAAACTTCAGTTTGCGATTTCGTCCGTGTGTCGCAAACTGAAGTTTGCGCTACACGGCCCCCACTAAACGAGGGATGAGGCGTTTAAGAATCCCATGCGAATAATGCCGTGCAATATTTTCGATAAAACTGAGAAAGTCCATCGGCGCGGAGTGATCCGCTTTGTCCGAAATCGCGCGAATGACAAGATACGGCAGCCCGTATTCGTGGCATACCTGCGCCACGGCCGCGCCTTCCATTTCGACGCAGAGCAGATCGGGAATCGCCGCGCGAAGCTCCGCAAGCTTCTCCGGATGCGCGAT
>DASRZC010000114.1:0-11897 GCA_035686785.1 Kapaibacterium sp. (SeqCode) | reverse complement strand
CCGCAGCATCCGCTCCAGACCGATCGGCGGACGACCGTTGCCCGCCTTTGGATAGGACGGAGCGATCACCGCGACCAGCTCCTGCCACGGTACGACGGACTCCATCTGCTGCAAAAAACGCTCACGGCGCGTCGGAGCATGGGAACGTTCAAACGAGTCGGATGAAAAACCAAGTTGTTTTACCATCAAGGAACGGACGAAAAACACGTGAACTTTGTTTCATCTTCATCCCGACTTAATCAGAGTTTCCTTAAGTAAGAACCCGGCGAAAGACCAAAAGTTACAGTTCCAATTTAACTTTTTTATTTTTGGAGCGAGAAGGGGCATTTTAAGCGTTATTTGAAAATATGAAATACCTACCCCAGCTTTTCGCCAACAATCGCGCTTGGGCCGAGCATATTCGCGCGGACGATCCTCATTTTTTCGAAACGCTCGCCAAACAGCAATCGCCTGATTATCTCTGGATCGGCTGCTCCGATAGCCGCGTCCCGGCAAACGAAATTGTGGGACTGTTGCCAGGAGAGCTATTCGTTCACCGCAATGTCTCGAACTTAGTCATCCACAGCGATATGAATTGCCTTTCGGTGATTCAGTTCGCGGTAGAGGTGTTGAAGGTGAAGCACATTATCGTCTGCGGGCACTATGGCTGCGGCGGCGTGAAGGCAGCCCTCGAAAAAACGCCGCATGGCCTGATCGATAACTGGCTTCGCGATATTCAGGAAACCGCTTCGATCTATCCCGATGAACTATCTTCGCTCCTCGGCGAAGAAAAAGTAGATCGTCTTTGCGAATTAAATGTGATCGAGCAGGTACGAAAAGTCGCGCATACGACGATCGTGCAGGATGCCTGGCAACGCGGGCAAGCGCTCTCCATTCATGGATGGATCTATTCCATCAAGAATGGACTGTTGAGGGATCTGGATGTGAGTGTGTCATCGTAACTGTTTTAACAGCGCGATCTCGTCGCTCGTTAATTCGCGCCACTGGCCGGGCCGAAGATCGCCTAACGTGAGGGGACCGATCGCGGTGCGCACGAGCCGGAGTGTCGGATGACCGACAGCCGCCGTCATGTGGCGCACCTGCCGGTTCTTTCCTTCCCGAAGGGTGAGTTCGATCCATATAGTAGGAATGGACTTGCGAAAGCGAATCGGCGGATCGCGCAGCGGAATGGCAGGTTCATGCTCCAGCACTCGCACGCGGGCGGGGAGTGTACGGTAACCCTTAACCAATACGCCACCTTCAAGCTGCTTTATTGATGCAATGCTCGGAATGCCTTCGACTTGCACAAGGTACGTTCGTTCATGCTTGCCCGGTTCGAGCAGCTTCTTGATAAGCGAACCGTCATTTGTGAGCAGAAGCAGTCCTTCGGAATCGCGGTCCAGCCGCCCGGCAGCATAGAATCCTTTCGGGAAATTGAATTCGTCGAGTGTGCGCTGCCCGGGAACATCCGCCGTGAATTGGCTCAGCACGCCGTAGGGCTTGTGAAAGATGAGATAGCGGTAGGGCATAAGTAGTTAAGCCCATGCTCGTTGTGGTGGACAGGGGGGGTAGCCAACTTGCGAGCCGTAGGTTGATAAGTTCCTGGTAGTTAGAAACCTCTTCCGAACTGGAAGGCAGTTTGCCAGCCGCTGGGCGCTCCGAAGGCGCCGACTGGATCGAAGCCATAACCAAAGTCGATGCCGATGAGCCCGACGGCGGGCACCTGCACGCGCCCACCGACCCCGAGCGCCCGTTTGAGATCGAAGAGATCGGCGTGAGAAAAATCGGTCCACACATTGCCGGCTTCCGCGAAGGTGAGGAAATAAATCGGAATCGGTTCCATGCTCACGATAAAGCGGAGCTCGGCTACGTAATGCGCGTAGGCATCTCCTCCGGGAGCATAGAGGGTATTTTGGGCGACGCCTTTTTGGACGCCGATCGCTGCATCCGGGTAGCCGCGCATGGGGATGCTGTAAATGCCGGTGGCCAGGCCGCTGCCACCCATGACAAACAGTTCCGTCGGCGGCACATAAGGATGCGCGCCGAGCGCGCCCATTTGCCCAACGTCCGCGCTCGTCATTAGGACGAGTTTATTTTGTCCCGCGATGGAGAGCATCGGAGTGTAAAATTTCATCGTAAATCCGGTGCGGTAATAATTTGCCGGCTGGTTCGGCGCGACGGAGGCAATTGGCAGATACGCAAGGCGCCCAAGAAGCGCGAACTCCGAGCCAGTCGTAGGGAAGATAGGGTTATCCGTCGAGGTGCGCGAAATGACTTGCTGGATTGCCGTTTCGTCGTGAATACCTACCGAATAGAGGCCGCCGCCACCGATGATATTGGAATGGAGCAAGGAGAGCGACCAATCGGCGCGGAAAAAATCATCCGGCCAGCGAAAACGCCGTCCGATAGAGAGTGTCGCGCCCGTTTGACGGACCGTGTCGATATAGCCGGAGTAGCTCGTATAAACTTGGAAGCCGAGGGAGGTAGGCGTCTGGTTCAGCCACGGCTCATTAAAACTGAGGGAGTACATTTGATATTGCTGCTGCCCGAGTTGCGCCGAAACGGACAGCACTTCGCCACCACCGCCATGCAGCGGATCGGTAATGTCGAAATTATTAAAGGAAACGCCGACGGAACCGGTAAAGCCCAGCGTGCCGCCATAGCCGATCGAGGCGTTGAACGTGTCGCTCGATTTCTCCTCTACATTATAGGTTATATCGACATCGGTCACGTCCGGCTGCGGATAGAGTTCCGGAGCAAGCTTTTCCTGATTGAAATAATTGAGCGCCGCAAGCTGCCGCATCGAACGAATGACGGCCGCGCGGCTAAAGGGATCGCCGGGGAGCGTGAAGAGCTCGCGGCGGATTACATAATCCTTCGTTTTCGTGTTGCCTTTGATATCGACATAGCGGAAATAATGTTCCTTTCCCTCGACGACACGAATGACCAGATCGATGGAATCGCCATTCACAACGGTCGGTTCGGTGGTGAGCGTCGCAAGATAGCCGCGATCGTAATAGAGCGAACCAACATCGGAAAAATCCTGGGTCGGGCCATGCAGGTTCGTCTCGAGGCGGACCTGGTCATAAATATCTCCTTTGCGGAATCCTAAATGGGTAATTATCTGCTCCGGCGTAAACACTTCAGCGCCCACGACCGCGATATTGCGGATAAAATATTGCTGGCCCTCGTAAACTCGAATAAGAATGTCGAGATTGTTCTCGCCGGTCGTCCAAACAGAATCGCTCAGAATCTGCGCATCGCGGTATCCTTTGGAATGATAGTAATCGATGATCTTTTTCTTATCGGCTTCGTATTTCAATTCATCGAAGGTCCCGCTTTGAAAGATATTCCACCAAACCTTTTGTTTCGTATCGTCCATAGCGCTGCGCAAGTCGCCGGATGAAACGTGCGTGTTGCCTTCGAAATCAATGCGGCGGACGATCATCTCCTTGCCCTCATTGATCGCGATCGTGAGATTGACTTTCGTCGAATCCGCCATGGGGATTTGCAGAATGGTAATCGTGGCGAAATGATAACCCTCTTTCTCATACAGTCCCCGGATGCGGTTCTTGCCCGCTTCCAGTTCCCAGGGCCGAATATACTGGCCATCCGTCAACGAGAAGGCCTTCTCGATATCCGCTGTTTTAATTTCCTTATTGCCGCTGATGGTATAGGTATTCAGGTGTGGAAGTTCCTCGACGTGAATACTGAGAAACAGTCCGATCGTACTATCGGGCTGCGTGACTTGCTTATCGACCACGATATCCACGTTGCGAAAAATCTCCATTCCCCATAGCTGCGCGAGCGCCGCCCGGACGACATCGCTGGGTAGCGAAAGCTGCTCGCCCCGATACAGCCCGGACTGGCTGATGATCGTCGCGGCATCGCTCGTTCGATTACCCACCACGGAGATACCGAGGACGGTGTAATGCTGCTCCGGCGGCTGTTGCCCCGGCACTTGCGCCGTGGCAACATTAAGCGAGGCGCTGCTGTATAAGGCGAGAAAAAGGAAAGTTACGAAAAGTGAACGCATGCAAAAAGAATGAGGCCAAACGAGGCGGCTGGAATGGTAGCCGTTTTTCCGGCTCCGTACCATAACGAGCAACCCGCCCTGAATGTTGCGCAATCGTGGGGGCAAATTTGACTACCTGCTTCTTAAATTTGAGTTTTGGGATGGTTTAAAATCGTTCATTTTCAAACATTCTAAATTCGGGATGATCGAACACCCAATTCGTAATTGATTTTTGGCGCACGAAGTGCATACGACGTGGATGAGTACCGCGAATTATGCCAGCAGAACCGAGCAATGATTTAACACGGACGTTCCAGCGAACGCTTGTCGTCATTGGCGTTATTGCTGGGGTTGCGATTCTCTGGATTGCGCACGAAGTCTTCCTACTGATTTTTGCGGGATTGCTGCTGGGGATTTTGCTGGATGGCCTGGCAGCTTTAGTTGCACGGTGGGTGCATGTCGCCCGGGGATGGTCGCTCGTGATTACGATTCTACTGATTTCTGGCATAATCGCAGTTATGGTGAATCTTGTGGCGCCGGGAATAATAGCGCAAGTGCGAACATTGAGAATTGAATTACCGAAGTCCATCGATCAAATTCGCACGTATTTGGGACAATTTGGATGGGGCCGCGAAATACTCCAACATGGCGGGGCCTTTGGGCACTGGCGAACATTGGCATATGGCGGCGATTCCTCGGAACTGGTTTCCCGGATGACGGGCGCGGTATCGCTGACGGTCGGCTTTGCCGTGCGCGTCGTATTGGTAATTGTTTTAGGAATCTACGCCGCCGTGGAGCCTTCGATCTACCGGCTGGGGTTCCTTCGGCTATTTACACGGCGGGATGTGGAACAAATGGAGTTCATTCTCGGAGCGGTGCATAATCGAATGTGGTGGTGGCTTTTGAGTGCCGGTGGTTCCATGCTTTCGCTAACGATACTGGCCTTTATCGGCCTCCGGATTTTGGGAATCCCCATGGCGTTTACGCTGGCGTTACTAACAGGATTGATTACTTTCATCCCAAATTTTGGGGCATTCCTGAGCGCCATTCCGCCGGTGCTCGTCGGATTGATGGAGAGTCCGGAGAAGGCCATCGCGGTGGTAGTGATGTATGCTATTATACAGTTCCTGGAAGGGAATCTAATCACCCCACTCATTCAGCGGAAGACAATTCGAATGCCTCCGGTCCTCGGCATCGGGGCACAGTTGACGATGGGGCTGCTGTTTGGCTTTCTGGGATTGCTCCTTGCCGCGCCGCTCATGGCGGGGATACTGGCAATCCTGAGCAGTGTTTCCGGCGAACGAGTTTTGGTGCCTGAGGAACTTTCACGAGAGCCATTGAAATGAAATATCTTTATTGTTTTTGGCGAGTAATCCCCGTCGTCCAGGACTGGCGCGAATCTGGTCCTCGATGGCGGGTGGACTTCCTGGTAAAAAGAGTGTGAAGAAACTAACAGAATCTGAAATTCGGCGAAGGGCGAGAAAGATTACACTGGTCCTGACGGACGTGGATGGCGTCTTGACGGACACGGGCGTCTATTATTCTGCGAACGGCGAAGAGTTGAAGCGATTCAGCATTCGCGATGGAATGGGAATGGACTTGTTGCGCGAGCAGGGCATTGAAACCGCGATGATGACACGCGAAGATTCGCCGCGCGTGGCCGCGCGATCGAAAAAGCTGGGACTGCCCTATTATTTTGCCGGCATTATGGATAAGCGCGCATCGCTCGCCGATGTTCTGGAAAAAACAGGGCGAACGATCGACGAACTTGCCTATATCGGCGATGACGTGAATGACGTGGATATTATGAAGACGATAGCCCCAAAAGGATTGACGGGCTGCCCCAGCGATGCGATGCCGGCCGCGAAAGGAGTGGCGCATTATTCGGCAAAAGCCGCCGGTGGGCATGGCGCCTTCCGGGATTTTGCCGAATGGATTATGAAGTATCGGAACAAGTAATGGAAATTGAGTAGCGGGGGAGCACTCGTTTCGAGTAGCCGCTTTTGGTTTAAGCAATCAGGATTTTCTCTCGAATTATTTCCCGCAACATGCTTATGCGTTTCGCCGCGGCTAATAGATTGCCGTCACACGAACCGTGTCATAGAGCGGCGTTCCGGGGTTGTTAGCGGTGCTATCGCTTCGATAGTAGAGGCCAATCCATGCCAAGGTGGTATCCGGACCCGCATGGGGCAATGAATGGAAAAACGTAGCAGACAAATTATGGGTAGTAATCACGGTATCGAGAGGTTCATTAAATACGAAGTGAACATTCGCATCGCCACGCTGCCCAGTGATGGTAAGAGCAAACGTGCAGCCGCAGGAGAGGCCAATGGCCGAACCGCCGGTGGAATCGGTCTTGGTGAGGGTAAGGTTCGGCGGAGCGGCACCGAGTGTCGTTGCGGGGCTATCGGGTGCGGTGGGCGCGCAGGAGTTGGAGGTTACGCCGATTGCTACGAATAGGCTGGTGGTTAGAACGACAGTTAGAATCTTTTTTAGCATGGCACGAAAAAATTGATAACGAATGTGAGGATTTATCTTCCCATTCGGCGGTTTGTCTAATGAACAACCATGACTCGCGAGAGTTCATGGTGTTACAAGAACGCCTGAAACGCTCTCCGGTTACAAAAAAAAATTTGGAATTCTGAAACTTAGCAGAAATACTGGAATGGAAAAAACAGCAAATGACCGGGTCAACGACCAGCAAATCCACGAATTTCTTCGAAATATGCCGGGGTGGATCTACACTTCCACGAACGCAAGTATCGAGCGAACGTTCGTTCGAAAGAATTTTCTCGATGCTGTGGCTTTTATTGAACAAATCGCTCCGATCGCCGAACGAATGGACCATCATCCCGACATTCTGCTTTCCGGATATAAAAATGTGAAGGTGATGCTTTCGACGCATTCGGCTGGAGGGGTAACGCAGAACGATTTCGTTCTCGCTCGAGTCATCGACCAATTGCCCGCATGATTTTTCGAAAAATTTCCATTCTCGCCGCCGCTCTCGTTTTAACCGCATCCTTGGCAAGAGTTTTGCGCGCCCAGGACGAGATCGAGCACCTCTCGCCATTCGCGAATGGCGCAGGTCGGACGTATGCCATTACTTCCCGTGGCCTCGATGCCGTCGGGCTGAATCCCTCGCTGCTTGCACTCGGAACGCCCCGCCCATTCGAGATTACCCTTGCGCCGATTTCTTCCCTTGGCCTTAATGCCGGACCGAGTTTGTCGCAAATAAATAGTATATCTCAGGGGTTGCAAGCCAGCGGGCTTTCTTCGACGGATACCACGACGAACGGTTTGACGAAGGGTGACTCCACGCGAGAGTCGATCGCTAATCTACTCAGTAATAATAATCTTTCGAGCACGATCGACGCAAGAATATTCGGAATGTCGTATTCCAATCCCACTTTTGGAGCTGTTGCTCTTACCTGGACGATGCATGCCGCGCTTCGCGCTTCCATTCCGAGCGGGCTCCTCGATTATATCGGGGTTGGCGCGCTCGCGCGGTTGGGCCAGGGTGATTCGCTTTTGCCGCAGCAACCGAATGTGCAAGGGATTTGGTACAGCGAATACACGCTCTCCTATGCGCGCACCATCTTGGGTACGCCTGGTTCCGGAGAGGATCAGCTTCTTGCCGGCATCGGCGTGAAATATCTTGCTGGCATTGCCGCGATACAGATGGACCCATCCTCGGAATTTTTTGTAAATTATCCGCGCTCCACTATTGCCCGAGGAGGGGAACATTCCGTTGGCGTAAATTACCGAGTTTATTCTGCCTATCCAAATCTGTTTAATTTCACTCATCTTCCCAGCAGCTTTTCGACAAGCCTCATTACAAATGCAACCGCTGGAACTGGTTTTGGCGCGGACCTGGGCTTGACATGGGGAACCTACGATAGCACCGGCAACTCGCCGTGGCAGGTTGCGCTTAGTGTTACCGATATTGGGAGCATCCGATGGGACCAGAATGCCAGCGTTCGCCAGGTGGATACCATCATCGCCGCGTCCAATTCGCAGGGAAACAAAGATACTCTCAACGCGCAATTGAAGGCGCTTGGCGGAACGCTCGATACCACTATCGGCTCCTTTACTACCGCGCTTCCAACGACGCTGCATCTCGCCGGTGCGCTCGATCTCTCGGCAATCGGTCTCTCGCTCGGTTCTTCGAAGCTCGAAGCCGCTGCCGAGTTTGCGCTGGGCCTCACCAATACAGTCGGCTCGCCAAACCATGGCCGCTTTGGTCTTGCGGTACTCTTTGAGCAGCCGGGTAACTTCGCTTTCCACACCGCTCTCGGATTTACCACGCAGGATGGCATAACCGATCTTACCGCCGCCCTCGGATTCGGCATTGCGAACAGAATTCTTGTCGATGCCGGGACGAGCGGATTGACGGCTCTTTTCTCCAGGACTGGTCATACCGATGCCGTATTTGGGCTTAAAGTGTTGCTTTAATTACTGACAATAAATTTCGCGATTTCATCATTCGATCCCGGTGCGATCAATCGGCAGAAATAGGGTTCCGGCGCGAGCACAGTTTCCGGCTGCCACGGAATAGAATGTATGCCAATGGCTTGAACGCCAAGAGGAATGCTTGCGATTTTACGCCCAAGCAAATCATAGATCTCGACGGTAGCCGGTCCGCTGTTGTCCACCGAGAAGTCAAAGGAATAGGAATTCAAAAGATGGGTCACCCTAAACGTTGAAACGGATGAAGCCGTGGCAGAATGCACCGCCAATGTCCGGGGCAGCGAGCCATCGAGCAGCCAATTATGCGGATCGAAGATAAGCCTGGTGACCGGTTTCGAGAAGGTGAATCCAAAAGGCTTGAGCGGCGCATCGTCTAATACTTCCACGATCGTATCGATCGCGTCGCCAATAAATTCAAGCTCGATCGGCATCGTGAAGAGCGGGCTGGCGGGCGTCGAGCCGGTCTGCCTAATAGCGACGGAAGGATGAAAACCGTCCTGCGGGTTCCATGCCACGTCGTAGATCGGATAGCCATCGCCATAGACCCATTCATCGAAAAACCATTTGAGGTCGCGCCCGGAGGATTGCTCGACCGAATGCTCGAAATCCCGCGTGCCGGCAACGCCATAGCGCAATGGGCCGGTCACATATTCACGCAGTGAGCGGAAGAATGCGGAATCGCTTCCCAGCACGAAGCGCAGCATGTTCAGCACTTGGGAACCTTTAGTGTAGCTCAGGCGTCCATCGAAAACGCTATCGATGTAGGGTAATCGACTATCCGAAACATAGACGGTCCCGCCCGGAACGGACGTGATATATTGTTCCTGTCCTTTAATGATGGTGTCGAAAACCGATTCGCCCTCCGTGGATCGCATGAAGAGGTCGGTCACGTAGGTTGCGAAGCTTTCGTTCAGCCAAATATCGTTCCAGGTTTTGCAGGTGATGGCGTCGCCAAACCATTGATGCGCCGTCTCATGTGCGACCAGGCCCGTATCCGCATCGTTACAGAAGGAGAGCGTTTCGTTCTCCATTCCGCCGCCCTCCCATTGAGCGATGCCATATTTCTCTTTTCGAAACGCATACGGCCCAAACCACCGCGAATATTGATCGAGAATCGTATCGACCACAACGAGCGATTGCGGCATCGTATCCACCGAATTCGGAAATACGAAATCCATGATCTTCGTGCTGTCGCCATCCGCCCAATGGTGCCAATGCACGAGCGTGTCGAACTCCGTGCAGATAAAGGCCAGAAGGTAGTGATCGATCGGGTACGATTCGTGCCAATGAAATGTGCGCGATGTGTCGTGTTCGACGATGCCCACGAGCGTTCCCTCCCCGCAGGCCATGTCCGCCGTGGGGCAGGTCAGATAAAGATCCGCCGAATCAAGCTTGTCTGCGGGATTATCCTTGCAGGGCCACCAATCTTTCGAGCCATACGGCTCGCTGGTGGTGGAGGAGTAGGGCAGACCCGGATCGGGCCAGGTCTGGGTCGCATGGATATAGCCGCTCCGATCCGGTTTCGTCGAATATCCATGATAATAAATGACAAGAGCGAACATTGCTCCAGAAGCATAATTTTGATTCAGCGTTACGAAAAGCTTATCGCCGGTATGATTGAATGTGGCAGGATTTCCATCGTTGAACAACGAATCCACGGAAAGCTGGCCTCGCAAACTGAGTTGAATCGTCCGGTCTGGGCGCAGAGCGTTCGCGTGGGCGAGAAGTTCCACGGAACCGGCAAGGTATTCGGTATCGGGCCGCACGGAGAGATCGAATTTCACATAGTTTACATCGAATGAGGAATCGTTGTCGACGACCACGGTGTCCTGAGCTTGCGCGTGGGCCAGCCGGGCGCTGATAATGGAAAGTAATAGGAAAGCAATCGTTCGCATTTTTTACTAAATCTCCTATCATCTATAATAATTCACAGCCGCACGAATTTCTAAAGCGCCACTCCTGTTGTGCTTGGCCGCAATGAACAACCGCCCATTCGATCCATCCGCTTTTATCCGCCTCGTTCGGGGCCACGAATCGTTCGTCCTCACCACCCATGTCAATCCCGATGGCGATGCGCTGGGTTCCGAAATTGGCTTTGCCGAATGGCTGCTCTCGCTTGGAAAAAATGTTCGCGTGATTAATCATTCCCCGACGCCCTATAATTATCTCTTTCTCGACCAGCCGAATCCGATCATCGAGCAATTCGACGCGGCGCGACATGCGGAGGTTTTGCAAAATGCCGAAATCATTTTCGTCCTCGATGTCAACGATCCGAATCGAACGCGCTCGCTGGAACCATTCTTAGCGAACACCTCCTCCTTAAGAAGGAGGGGGCAGGGGGTGGTTGCCGTGATCGATCATCACCTGAATCCAAAACCGTTTGCCTCCGATTATTTTATCGATACCGACGCCTGCTCGACCGGTGAACTTATCGTCCGCCTGATCGAAGAGGCGCGGCCCGTCCTGGGGGGCGCCATAACTCCGAAAGCCGCCGCCGCCCTCTACGTTGCCATCATGACCGACACGGGAAGTTTCCGTTTCCCGCGCACGACCGCCGCGATTTTCCGAATGTGCGCCGATCTGCTCGAACTCGGCGCCGATCCCGTTCGCACCTACCACGAAGTCTATAACACCTCGCCCCCCGGACGTTTGCTGCTTATTCGCGATGCGCTCACCTCGCTCGAATATCATTACGATAACCGCATGGCGCTCCAGTGTATTCTGCAATCCGATCTTCGAGCAGCCGGCGCGGAAGAGGAGGATGTCGATGGCCTCGTCCAGCTTCCGTTCCAGGTGAAGGGGATTGTGCTCTCCGTATTCCTTTTGGAACTAAAAGAAGGATGGAAAGTCTCCACCCGCTCGAAGGACGATGTCTCCGCCGCCGATTTCGCGCAGTCCTTCGGCGGCAACGGCCACTTCCACGCCGCCGGCGCCCGCGTTAAGGAAACGTACACGCTCGAAGAGATGAAGCGCCTCATCGTCGATAACGCAGGCAAAGTCCTGGCCGAAGCGGGCGTCCTTACGCCGCAGGCAGCCTGACACCCGGCTCTTTAGTAGCGGCTCAGTTTGAAAAATGTCATTCTGAGCGGAGTTTTCCGAAGCGAAGCGTAGCGTAGGAAAACGGAGTCGAGGAACCTTTTGCATTCCATCTGCCTGCTGAACTATACGAGATCTTTCGACTCCGCTTTTTCTTCCCCTTCGGACGGAAAAAACTCCGCTCAGGATGACACCCGATAGAAAATAAAAGTCAAATTGAGCCATAACTGGCTTTTTAAATTTTCAATGAACTCTACCCTCATCCTGCACTTCATAGAAACCACTTGTTCTGGACTTCTTTCGCTTCATACGGTCCATGGAGTAACTCATATTCGGTCGGTTCATAGCCTTTGGTAAAAAGATAATCGGCATGCTTCTCGAAATAGCGCTGAAGCACGCT
>DASRZC010000113.1:0-2975 GCA_035686785.1 Kapaibacterium sp. (SeqCode) | reverse complement strand
CACAGCAGCCAGAGGAGCCTTCTCCTCCAACTCCCTCCTAAAACCATCAAACTCGAAAAAACAATCTGAAAGCAGATCACAGCTAAGAGTACCATCTTGATTTGTCATGTGATGGTGTAATAACATACAATTTGGATGGTTAAATTTCCAGAATATGAACGATTGTTCATCAAAAAGTTGAAACGGCTCAGAGAAAAGGTGCTCAAATTAATGAAAGCCTTTATGAAAATTAACCGTATCTCTCGCGGTTGAAAACTACTTGCGCTAAAGAAATTAGCGACAATTGTCGAAAAAACGCATAATTAATGAAGCACAAACGCGCGCGCGCAATTTTTTCGCACCTATTTTTTATGGGAAAGCTATTGTTTGGTGCATTAGCTAATTGAAAGCCTCAGGATATTTTTCCGGTTACTCCAGTCCGAATCGGAGCACCGGCCGCTTCTCGACTTCGAATGGAATCGGCTTGTGGGGATCGTGGATAAATTTAATTCCCTTCCAGTGCTCGTCGATCTTGAGGGTCTTCACTTCGAGCAGTCCATTGGCGCGGGCCAGCTCTCGAACGGTGCGAATCGTGAGCTCGGATTTGTGCGCTTCGGAATTTTCCGAGGGCCAGGAAATCCAGAGTACGCCGTCGGGCACCAGGCGGTCGATGAGCAGCGGCAGGGTACGCTCCAGAAGAAATCGGCTGGAGATGAAGGAATGAATATACTCATAGGTGTGCGTATCGATTTCTACGGCATAATTGCCGACTTCATAGCCGACGCTTTCCATGAATCCCGGAGGCGGCCAGAGCACGAGCACCATCATCTGCGGCTTGAGACCCAGTTGATTCGCAAGCACGGTATCCCACCGGGGCCGCTGCTGCCCTGGGTTCCGAGGGTATGGATGTTCGTATCGTTCAGTCATAGTGGGATGTCCAATCATCATGGTAGCGCAAACTTTAGTTTGCGCTACAACCGATGGGTTGTATTCCTGAACAACGCACCGGAGGCACTTCAGTTTCCCTCAATGTGCTTCGTTGAATGAGCCGTTATCCGCCGGTGCATGAATTTGAGGCCGCTCCATACTTCGTCAATCGCGCAAACTTTGACATCGACGAGGCCCGTTGCAAGTCCAAGCTCGCGGACGATGTTCTCTCCCAAGTCCGTTTGCCTTCCGGATGCTTTCTTAGGCCACGAAATCCAGAGAATACCTCCGCGATTGAGCCGCTTGGCAAGAATAGGAAATATCGTTTCGAGCGCAATTTTGCTCTCGGTGAAAAAGTGGAGGTGATCGTAAGATTCCAGATCGAGTTCGGTATCGAACTTCGGCGTCCCGATCAGATTTTCAAATCCATCGGGAGCGCCGATGATTGCCATCGCAACGTCGGCTTTAATACCGAACTTCGCGGCGAGCGGGCGCTTGGAATAGCCGGTTGTGCTCGGTTTGGAGGCACGTTTTTTCCGAGCTGCCTTCCGGGCCGGCATCACACACTTCCTTTCATTCCCGCCGATGGACAAAATTCCGCCACGAGGCACCGCGAGCATTTCGGCTTCCTCGCATCGCAGATCGCGCGGCCATGCAAGATGAGGACGTGCGCCGTGAGCGTCCATTGCGAGGGCTTGGCAAGCAGCATTAAATCCTGCTCGATCTTTGGCGGATCGGACTGTTTCGTAAGGCCCAATCTTCCGGAGAGCCGAGTTACGTGGGTATCTACCGCAATCCCTTCGGCTTTGCCAAAGGCATCTCCGAGCACGACGTTCGCGGTTTTTCGGCCAACGCCACGCAGGGTCGTAAGTTCTTCCATCGTATCGGGAACCTTGCCGTCAAATTTCTCCATGATGTCCGACGCCATCGACTTCAGCGATTTTGCTTTCTGATGATAGAAGCCGGTCGTTTTAATTACATCTTCGATGTCCGCCGGCTCCGCGTTCGCGAGGGTTTTCGCATTGGGAAATGCCTTGCGGAATTCGGGCATCACCACGTTGACGCGCTTATCGGTGCATTGCGCCGAAAGGATGGTCGCGGCAAGCAATTCGTACGCATTCGTGAATTCGAGCGCGCATCTGGCGTCGGGATATTCTTTATGCAACCGCACGAAGATTTTTTGGAAGCGCGATTTACGCTCATCGAGCGATTCGCCTTTCGGCAATGCTCGCGGGTCCTTTGCACCATCACGCGGCGTGCTTTCTTTTTCCGTTATTTTTTTAGCCATCCTTTTCGAAATTTATTTATTCCATCAATGCCCTCCCGCTCGGCGATGGCTGTGAGTGAATCTTCTTCGGTCCGGCAATATCGGTATGTCGGAGTATTGATTTTACCAATGATCGCGCCCATCGACTCCGCTCGTGCAAAGAAATCCGCGTCATCGCCATATTCGATCGCTCGAAATCCCTGCAAGCGTTCCGCAAGATCGTGGCGAATAAAGAACGTCCCGCCAACCACGCAGTCCGAAATCGGAATGAGCTTCGAAGGATCATGCTTGTCCGCGACCCTCTCGGAACCAATCACTTCCACGCCGCCATGAAGCAGTTCTACTTCGGGATGCGCGCGCAAGTATTCCGCGCGAATCGCCAAATGCTCCGGCAGGTATTCGTCGTCCGAATCGAGAAAAGTGAAATAATTACCGCGTCCCATCGAAAGACCAATATTTCGCGCCATCGCGAGACCCCGGTTCGTAGCATAATGATAGCGCACGCGCTTATCTGTATCCATTTCCGTGGTTGCGAAATCGTAAGTTCCGTCCTGTGAGCCATCATCCACGATCAGCAGTTCCCAACCAGCGAAGGTTTGCGCTTGCACGCTTTGGATCGCTTTCACGGTCAATCTCCACCGATTGTAGGTGGGCATGATAATCGAAAACAATGGCGGTGGCCCGGAGCCGATATCGAGTATCATGGTTCACGGAGCAATCCCATGCGAGAAAGTTTGCTGCGAAATTCTTCCGCTTCGCGCTTTGTAAAATAAGGACCAGCTTCGGGAAGTGTACTCGCAAA
>DASRZC010000112.1:0-11180 GCA_035686785.1 Kapaibacterium sp. (SeqCode) | reverse complement strand
AGCGGTTCGCGCCCTTCTTGCGGAGCTTGTTACGACCGCCGAACATGCATTGCAACAGGCGCGGGTGGCGCAGCAGGCAGGCGCGGAGGCAATCGAGGCGGAACTCGAGCGAATCGAACGGATTGAGGCGGAGTTGCAATCCTTCGAATGACTCATCAAAGCCCATAATGCTGAATGACGTAACCGGCGATGAGCGCGAGCGCCATAAAGAAGACGAATGCCATCAGGGCGGTTCGAAGGGACATCATGATGGCGGGACGCTTGTGAACGTAGTGCCGCGAGTATTCCGAGTAACTAATAAGAAACGCCGCCGCCGCCGCGAGCGGGCTGAAGAGGAGGCCGATGATAAGATAGAGTTGCATGGGCATTGTAGCAGAATTGCGAAACTACTTCTTCTCCCCGTTTCGTTAGAACTATTGCAATGCAGACATCGTGCGGGTACCGAAAGATAGAAGCGACATTATCGTTCGCGCGTTTGAACTCACACTGAATGAAGTACCTGCTTCTCGCTATTGGCGGAGTGATCGGCGTTGTCGCCCGGTATCAATTTGGCGTCTGGATTTCTGAATGGAATTCGACACCGTTCCCGTGGGCGACGCTGCTAATCAACGTGACCGGCTCGCTCGCCATCGGATTTTTCATACGTTATCTTACGGGCGTCGCCTCTTCGCCGAACGTGCGCCTTATGCTCGTCACCGGGTTTTGCGGCGGCTACACGACGATGAGCACGTTCTCGTATGAGGTCGTAAATCTTTTTACCGAGCGGCAGTATGGGCTCGGCCTCGCGTATATCGGCTCGACGATCGTGCTCGCGCCGCTCGCCTGCCTCGCCGGATTTGTGCTGGCTGAACTTGCGCTATAATTATGGAAACTTTTACGCAGACTGACCCCAACGATCCCTGGATGCTGCTTCGCATCTTCATCGGCGAATCCGACAAAGCCGCGCACGGAAAATTCGCGGGCAAGCCGCTCTGGGAAGCATTGCTGAATGATTTCCGCGAGCGTGGGCTGGCTGGCTGCACGATAACGCGCGCCATTGCCGGATTCGGTGCAAGCGCGAAAGCGCGGAATATCCTCTCCGAATATTTATCGAGCGATCTGCCGATCGTCATCGAAGCCGTCGACCGCGATTCGCATATACAAAAGGTCATGCCCGATTTGGAAGAGATGCTCGGCGGAGGGATGGTTACCCTCGAAAAGGTGAATGTGACGTTGTATCGACCGGGAACTTGAACCTGGATTACGCGGATTGGATGGATTTCCTGGATTACTCAAAGAATCTTCGATAGTTCAAGGATTCCTTCAAGTGCGGTATAAGCAACTGAAATTCATATTAAAAATGTGTGTAAGTGCTCAAAACTAATTTAAGTGCTCGAAACTAATCCTGAAAATCCATCCAATCCGCGTAATCCAGGTTCAGGGTCGGGGCTCTTTTTTCAACCAAAACGACATCGCAAATACAACCATTACCAATGCTGCCGGCACGATAAAAATGCTTCCCTTCATCGCAGTGAATAGAATGCCGCCAAAGAATAATCCGGCGATGGAGGCGAGTGAACCGGCGCTGTTGCCGAGTCCCTGGATATAGCCTTGGTTATCGCCCGCGCGATCCGAAAGGAGAGAAAGGAACGAGGGCCACATCAATCCATTGCCGAGGGCATACAGCGCGGCCGCCGCGTATGCAAGCGCGGCGCTTGGCACAAGGAGCACGAGGTAGCTCAGCATGACGATAAACGTCCCCCAAATTGTGAGCGACTCCGCGCTCGTGCGCGTATTGAACCAGGAGAGGACTGGCCCTTCGGTAATCACGATCACGACCGAAAGCACGGAAAAGAAAATTCCCGTTTCGGCGACCGACCAATGGAGCGATTCCGTCGCATAGAGCGGCATCGCGGCCACGAAAAGGCTGAATGCAAGAAAGAATACAAAATAGATTGCGAGAAGGAGAGGAATATGCTCGATCTTCAGCGCGCCGCGAAGAGTCAGCTTCAAATCTCCCCCTCCTAAAGAAGGAGGGTGTTGGGGGGTGGTCGAGGATGGCGAAGAAGCCGTTGTGCAACGGCCAGGGTCAACTATCTCCTTCCCCATCGTTTTTAAGGATGGGGATTTTCTTGGGTGCGACTCCGGCAGCAGAAAAATGATGAGGAGCAGCGCGAAGATCGAGGTGCCCAGTGCGGTCTCGATGGGAAGTAAAAGCCCGAAGGAGGTCTGCGCGAGAACTCCGGCGAGCGCCGGGCCGAGAATAAATCCCAGGTTTCCAGCGACGCCCATCTTGCCGAAATCGGCTTTGCGTTCTTGCTCCGTGGTAATATCGGCCACGTATGCATTAGCGACGGAGATGTCGCCCGCCGTCAGCCCATCGACAGAGCGGGCAATGAAAATCGTGATCATCGGCAGCGTGAGAGCAATAGCACCGGTGATCGAAGTAGTGACCGTGCCGATGGTAAGGACGGGCAAGCGAAACGCGACGATAAAGAGCGCCCACGCGACGGTCGAGCCGAGCATACAGATGAACAGTATCCGCTTGCGGCCAAAGCGGTCCGAGAGCTTGCCCAGCACCGGCGCGCCGATGAATTGGAATGCCGAATAGCACGCGCCGATTGCTCCATACAGAAAATTCCCTCCGTGAAACCGCTCGACGATATAGACGAGCGAGGGCAGCACGATTCCATAACCGAGCGCGCTAATAAAGCTCACGGCCAGCAGCGGAAAAATCGAGATTTTGCGGGATGGCGACATTGACACTACAAAAATACTGTCCGAACCTTGATTCTAAGAGATTTTAAGGATTTTTGAGATTCCCATTTTGAATCGTCTTGTAAATCTTCCAAATCTCTTATAATCAAGGTTCAGACATTTTCTCCTTTCTTGCTGTTACCCATTCGATGAAGATTTCCCATCTCGGCATAGCCGTGCGCGATCTGAAGAACGCGGAGGAGCTTTTTTCAAAGCTACTGGGCGATTCGCGCGTCCATCATGAGGAAGTTGCGGACCAGAAAGTTCGCATTGCGTCGTTCGATGTGAATGGCACGATGATCGAGCTTACGGCGCCGACTACCTCGGATTCACCCATCTCTAAATTTCTCGAAAAGCGCGGCGAAGGCATTCACCATATCGCATTGGAAGTCGAAGATGTTGCGAAAGAAATTGCACGATTAAAGGGAGAAGGATTTCAAATGATCGATGAAGCGCCACGCGTTGGTTCGCACGGAATGCTGATCGCCTTCCTCCATCCGAAATCGACGGACGGCGTGCTGATCGAATTGTGCCAGCAGCCTTCAACGAAGTCTGATGTAGCGCCGGCGTCCTCGCCGGTACCCAGCACTCCAAATACCGGCGAGGACGCTGGCGCTACATCGGCATGAGCATGAATTCCGGCAACTCTGTTCCGATGGATGATCTCCATTCTCCCTCGAATCCCGACGAATTCGATTTCGTCCCATTCCATGACGACGAACTCGAACAGGAAGAGGACGCAATCGACATTGCCATGGCGGGCGCGCATTTCCGAATCGCCGTAACCGTCGATGATCTCACGCTCGAAGAGAAGCTCGATTCGTTGCCGAAAGACCCCGGCGTGTATCAATTCAAGAACGGCGCGGGGCGCGTGATCTATGTCGGCAAGGCAAAAGTGCTGCGCAACCGTGTCCGATCCTATTTTTTGAATTACCGCCGAGGCGTGGGCGATGGAAAATTCCGCGCGCTCGTCTCGAAGATCGCCGATGTCGAAGTAATCCTGACCGATAGTGATGTTGAAGCCCTGATCCTCGAAAACACACTGATAAAAAAGCTGAAGCCAAGATATAATGTAAATCTTCGAGACGATAAAACGTATCCCTACGTCGTCGTAACGAACGAGCCGTACCCGCGCGTGTTTGCGACACGCCGCAAGATCCGTGATGGATCAAAATACTACGGCCCTTATACGGAAGCGGGCTATCTTCGATATTTATTAAAGACACTGCGCGATATTTTCCCCATCCGCACCTGCGATTATTATCTCGACGATCAAATTATTCTTCGAGGCAAGGTAAAAGTGTGTCTCGAATATCATATTAAAAAATGCGAAGGACCGTGCGAAGGGCTGGTGACGCAGGAGCATTATCGCGCGATGATCGAGAACGTGCGCAAACTGCTTTCGGGACGGGCGCGGGAAGTGGAACAGGCGTTGCGAGCAGATATTACACGGCTTTCCGAAGAACTCCGTTTCGAAGAAGCTGCGCGCGCTCGGGACCAACTTCAAATTCTCTCCGATTATGCGAGCAAGCAAAAGGTGGTGAGTGAAGAGGAGATCGACCGCGATATGTTCGCGCTCGCCCATGAGGATGACGATGCCTGCGGCATCGTTTTCAAAGTACGTGATGGGAAGCTGATCGGCAAGCAGCATTTCTTTTTTACAAATATCGAAGGCAAAACCGATGCGGAAATTATCTCCGCGCTTCTCGAACAATATTATTCCGGGAGTGAATATATTCCCGAAGAAATTCTTTTGCCGCTCGAATTGGAAGACGAAGACACGCTTATGGCCTGGCTGGCTCGCCGCGCGCGCGAGCTTTCGGTGGATGAGGAAGCGGGAGCGATGAAGCCGCCAAAAATCGTGCATCCGAAAATCGGCGAGAAGGCGAAGCTGATGGAGATGGTCCGCTCGAATGCGAAATTTCTGCTCGGCGAGATCAAGCTGCAGAAGATGAAGGAGGCCGATCACATTCCACATGTGCTAAAGGCGATCGAGCGAGATTTGCATCTGAAGAAAACGCCGCGCCGCATCGAATGCTTCGATAATTCGCATTTGCAGGGGACCGAATATGTGAGTTCGATGGTCGTCTTCGAAAATGGCAAGCCCAAAAAATCCGAATATCGAAAATATAAGATTCGATCGGTCGAGGGTAACGATGATTTCGCGGCCATGCGGGAGGTCGTGCGTCGCCGCTACTCGCGCGCACTGAATGAGAAGACCGAACTTCCCGATCTCATCATCATCGACGGCGGCAAAGGCCAGCTATCGAGCGCGTATGAAGTAATGTCGGAACTGGATCTCGCCGCAATACCTATATTCGGCCTCGCCAAGCGGCTCGAAGAAATCTTTACCATTTCCTCGCTGGACCCGCTTATCTTACCTCGCTCTTCGAGCAGTTTGCGACTACTTCAACACATCCGCGATGAAGCCCACCGATTTGCCATCACGTTTCATCGCCAGCTTCGTGAGAAGCGAACGATTCAGACCGAGCTAACGGAAATTCCGGGTGTCGGAAAAAAGACGGCCATTAAATTACTCGAACGATTCGGCTCCGTCGAAAGCGTGAAATCCGCGAGCGAACCGGAGTTGGTAACTCTGGTCGGACTCAAAGCAATGAAAGCCGTTGTAAACTATTTTAAGGATAAGGCATTAACGGAATCGGTTCATGATGAAACTTCGCAGGATGCAGATAATGATGCGAGCGTGGAGGTGATCGAGTGAGTTTCGATCTTTCGCGCAGTGGGACCATTCTTGGCATCGAAACTTCCTGTGATGAAACGAGTGCCGCTATTCTGCGCAATGGGGAGCTTGCCTCGGTCGTGGTGTCCTCACAGTTCTTTCACGAGAAGTTTGGCGGGGTGGTTCCGGAACTTGCTTCACGCGCGCATGTTCGGAGCATCCTTCCCATTCTTCGAGAGGCCTTTGGAAGGGCCAGTATTGGCGCGGACGCAGTGGACGGAGTAGCCGTGACTTTTGCGCCGGGGCTGATGGGGTCACTGCTCGTGGGACTTAACTTTGCAAAAGGACTGTCGCTCGGACTGGGCATTCCACTGATCGGGATTCACCACATCGAAGCGCATATTTTCAGTGCATTACTGGAGCAAGAAAAGCCCGAAGTCCCTTTTGTCACTTTAGTCGTATCGGGTGGACACACTCTTTTGCTGCTTGTAAAAGATGTTGGGAACTACGAATTTTTAGGCGAAACCTTAGATGATGCCGCTGGCGAAGCGTTCGATAAAGTCGGAAAAATGCTGGGTCTCGGTTATCCGGCTGGTCCGGAGATTGATCGGCTCGCGCGGGAAGGAAATCCCGATTTTGTTAAATTCCCACGCGCCATGCTGAATGAATCAAATTACGACTTTAGTTTTAGCGGAATAAAAACTTCCGTGCTCCATTGGCTTAAAAAGAACTCCCCCTCCTCTGCAAGAGGAGGGGGCTGGGGGGTGGTGCCGCTGGCAGATATCGCCGCCTCGTTTCAACGCGCGATGGTTGATGTCCTCGTGATGAAAACGATTCGAGCGGCGGAGGAGCACGAAATTACCGATATTGTCTGCGCGGGCGGCGTGAGTGCGAACAGCGAACTCCGCGAGCGATTCCGGATGGAGTGTGTCCGCGGTGGAATGCGCTTCTATGTTCCGCGTCCGCTTTTTTCGACCGATAATGCCGCGATGATCGCTATGCTGGGCGCGCTGAAATTGGAGCGCGGTATTGTGAGTGATCTTTCCCTTTCAGCGATTCCTCGCCTGCCGCTTGCGAAACGGCCGCATGTTCTGTGACTTTATTTCTCAAGTTCTCGTTTAACCTCGATTATGGATTCAGCGGATTATAGACTATGGATGCGCGAGCAATTTCCCGAGCACAATCAAGGCTTGGATGAGGAACTGTCCGCAAAGGGTCTTGCGCGCTTCGCCGATGAAATTCAGCCGGTCACCGATGCGATCGCAATAGGCATCCCGACCGATTCACGCGAGCGATTCACGTACATTTCGATGATTCATTCCGCGATGTATCACCATAGAAAGCGCACGTTGGAATCGGAGATTCCTATCCCGGATGTTTTTGAGACTCTCCTTGCGGGCGTTGAAAAAGCTATGATCGAGCTCGCCAATGCCCTCGGTGTCGAGCACCGGTTTTTGTCCGTGTTTTATTTATTCTATAATCCGGAGATACCGGATCTTCAGGGTACATTCGCACAATTCCGGCCGGATGATTATGAGACGGCATTTTTGAGGATCAATAAAGAAGGAACGCTACAATACAAGCTGGCCTCGCAATCTCTTTCTAAAGCGTATGATCTCCTCTCGACCAGGCAGTCGGCGGCAGCCATTGAAACCGCCCTGGATTCAGCTGCATCCGCGTTCCGAAAGATTTCGCATGGGAACTCGATGCTGCTAAATACTCCTGGCGGCGAAGAATTCAAATATCTCACGCAGTATTTCGGCGAAGTGCGCGTTGCGGATGGCCCGCCGTTGCGAGGCGTGAACGCGGGTGACCAGCCGTGGCCGTATATCATCGATCTCTTGTTCGGTGTCAATTTGAAGCGCGTCTTCGAGCGAGCGTTTGAAGGGACGCCTTCCGAGCGGCACTATCCGTCGGAAGTCCGTACGAGCGCGGATGTCGTGGCTTTTGAATTTCAATCCCGCGAGTATTTGCGCGCGAACTATCTGCTGCCGGAGGATTATGCCGCTCTAACAGATGTAATTGGAACGATCAACCGCTCGGGCGAAACGCTTCCATCGGCCATAAAAGAATATTTTTCTGGCGCGGAGCGAGCGGAGCTTACGAAAGGGCTTCATACGGTTATTAAGCACTATTTAGCGGCTTCGAATGTGCATTATCAACTTGCGCGAAGGCATGTGCCAAAGAATCCTCAGGGCGAACAAATTGGTTCAGCCGGAACGAACATCGTAAAATTCCTGCGGGAAGGCCTCAACGCCGAGCGTGAAAGCGTGAAGCGCGAGATCGAACAACAGTATCCCGAACTATCGAAAAAAGAAACAGAAAGCATTATTGCATGAGTAATTCTCCAACAGAAAGAGATTTGGGCGTAGAACTCGAACGCTTTGTGAAAGAACAAGCCTCGCGATTCGGGGATGTGATTTCTTACGTCCCCGCCGTGAGCACAACCCCGACCCAGCCCACGCTCCAGTCATCCGTCCCATCGGACGGATTGGTCCTATTGGACGAGCTGACCGAAAAGTTATCTCCTAATTCGAAGGAAGCGTGGTATAATGCGAAGACCCTCGAAGAATTAGAATCGAAAATCAACCAATGCCAAAAATGCCGCTTGGGCGCAACGCGCACCAAATTCGTGTTCGGCGTTGGTAACCCGAATGCGAAAGTATTAGTCATCGGCGAAGCGCCCGGTGCGGATGAGGATGCGCAGGGCGAGCCTTTCGTGGGCCGCGCCGGCCAGCTTCTGAACAAAATGCTCGTAGCGGTTAACTTCACGCGCGAGGAGGTCTATATCGCCAACATTCTGAAATCTCGTCCGCCGAACAATCGCGATCCGAAACCCGACGAAGTGGAAGCCTGCGAACCCTATCTCTGGAAGCAGATCGCGATCATCAAGCCGAAGCTCATTCTTTGTCTCGGCCGCATTGCTGGAACGAATTTACTCAAAATTACCGAGTCCCTCGGCAAAATGCGCGGGCAACCGTATAATTTTTGCGGCATTCCGGTCGTCGTTACCTATCATCCTGCCGCCCTGATGCGTAACCCGGATTGGAAGCACGGTGCCTGGGAAGATCTAAAGAGATTGAGAAGAATGTATGAGGAGCTCCCGGCATAAGTCTTATGCCATCAGCCGTATCCTAAACGTCGTCCCTTTTCCCGGTTGCGATTCTTTTACAAAGAGCCGGCCATGATGATATTCCTGAATGATGCGCCGCGCGAGCGAAAGCCCAAGACCCCAGCCGCGCTTTTTCGTTGAATATCCGGGACGAAACACATCGTTCTTTTTGCGAAGCGTAATGCCCTTGCCGGTATCCGTCACGTCGATTAAGACCGAAGGCTTCGGTCCACGCTTTATGGATGGCGTTGGAGGCCGGTGGGAATGAATATTAACGACAATCGATCCTTCCGAACCCTCGATCGCTTCATAAGCATTCTTGATCAGATTCTCGATCACCCACTCGAACAATTCGCGATTTATTTTTACGAGCACTTCGTCTGTTTCGGTCACGAGTTCGAGCCGGATGTTTTTTCGAAGCTGCGGCATTCGACCTTCGAAATAGCTCATTACTTCCGCGACAATTTGTACCACATTGTGTACCTTTAAATCCGGTACGGAACCAATTTTCGAAAAGCGAACGGTGATGCGATTGAGCCGCTCGATATCGCGGTCGATCTCGCCCGCAATCTTTTCAACCTCCTCCGGCTGCTGCGCGGAAAGACGCAGCATCTCCGCCCATCCGAGCAAGCTCGAAAGCGGCGTGCCCAACTGGTGCGCTGTTTCCTTCGCCATGCCAACCCAGATATTCGATTGCTCACTTCGCTTTAGGTAACTAAAGCTCAAATAGCCAATCACTACGACGACCAACCCCAGCAGAAGCTGAATATACGGTAGCGATTCGATCTTCGCGAGCACCAAACTATTGCCATAGTGCAGATACTCGATCACTTCTTCTTTGTGTTCAGCGGAGTCACGGAAATAGATCGCAATGCGCGGATAGACCGCATCCATTTCGCGCATTTGTTCGCGGAGGAAGGCGGTCTGATGCGTGCTATCGAGCGTCGAATCGTAGGGAACGTTCCAGTTCGTTTCATTGAAATGCCGGACGCTCGGATCGTCGTGCCGGTCGGTGAGGATGACCGGCACGTCGCTCGACATCGCATAATGCGTGATCATCCGGTAGAGCGAATCGTCCGGTGTCTGCGGACTATTGCTGTAATATTTCACCGCCTCCGAAAACAGCTTGACGACGCGATACTCCCGCTGGCGTAATTGGGTAACGAGGGAGTGCGCATAAAAAAGCGTTCCCAAAACAACGAGCACCGAAACCGCGAGGAGCGCCAGCTTAATATTCGCCGAGCGTGGCAAGCTCGCCTGGCGCGGGCCCATCGCCGGCGATGCTCCCCTCCCGCGATGCTCTCTATTCACAGCCGGAATTCTCGTTTTTACTTGTTCCTGAACATGGGCCATTCCGGGTTCCAACCCTTGTTCGGGAAGCACGGTTTCCTTCCGCCGTTTTCCAGCAATAACATTTGGTTCTGGATTGTTCGCGTTTGCCATTATGCAGCCATCCAGCCTTTACGGTCACGCCATCGAAGTCTATTCGGAGTTTCGGGAGAAAGCATCGTCGGCGATGCGCCCGGCGATTCCGGCCGATACCGTCATTCGCCGGTTTTTTCTCGAACGAAAATATCTGGGAGCGAAGGACCGCCGCTTCATCGCCGATACCTATTTCGGAACGATAAAAAATTGGCGAAGGCTGGAAGAGCTTGTTCGTGACTCCTTCGAGGATTGCGAAGTTACAGCGGATCGCACCATCGCCGCATTTGCGATCGTCCTTCGTGGAGAGCCCGCCGAGAATACCCGCGAAGCCTTCGTTAAATTTCATCTGCCGACGGACGCGCTCGCCCGACTTGCGGATCGGGACCGCGAAACCGCCCGCCTCGCCGAACTTTCGATAGACGAGCGACTCGGAATTTTGCATTCCTTCCCCGCATGGTTGGTCACTCGCATGTCTGAAGAGTATGGCAGCGAAAATGTGGAGGCTATTCTCACTTCGCTCAATGGCGAAGCGCCGACCGCCATTCGCGCCAATACACTTCATACTTCGCGGGAAGAACTCTATACGGAATTTCAAAATGTTGGGCTTGAAACGACTCCTTCCGAAATCGCGCCGGATGCGCTCGTGCTTGCTAAGCGAGTAAATGTCCTCGGCCTTCCGGAATTTCAACGCGGAGCCTTCGAAGTGCAGGACGAAGCAAGCCAGCTCGTCGTGCCACTCGCACACATCCGCAAGACTGCGATCAAAGCGCTCGATGCCTGTGCCGGTGCGGGTGGAAAGACGCTGCACCTCTCCGCGCTGATGAAAAATCACGGCGAAATTTTCGCGACCGATCTGGATACTCATAAGCTCGAAGCCTTGAAACAGCGTTCGCGCCGAAGCGGCGCGCAAAACATTCGCATCGTGTTGCCCGACCAACGGGAACGAATGCTCGGCCCCGACAAGGCCGCGTGGTTCGATCTCGTCCTGCTTGACGCGCCCTGCACCGGCACCGGAACACTCCGAAGAAATCCCGGCATCAAATGGCTGCTCACGGAGCAGATGCTCGCCGAATTGGTCGAAAAGCAGCGAATGATCCTGGAGGAGAATGCCCATTTTGTCAAGCCCGGCGGGACGCTGCTATATGCCACCTGCTCGCTCTTAAAGGAGGAAGGTGAAGCGCAAATGGAGTGGTTTACCGGCCAGCATCAAGAATTCGTGGTGGAGGA
>DASRZC010000111.1:0-24254 GCA_035686785.1 Kapaibacterium sp. (SeqCode) | reverse complement strand
GACCGATACTGTGACGTTTTATTACCGCAAGAATACAAACAACGTTGCCGATTCGCTCGCGTGGTCGGTGAGTGGGCGATATTTTTCTTTCCCATCGCGCGACTCCGCCGCGTATGGAATAAATGGCGATACGCTCTTTTTCAATAAGGGCTATCAGCCCGTAGACATTTCTCTTTTGGATAGCAATTTGTTCCCCAGTGCGCCGATTACGTATTCTTGCCACTGGGATCACTCGACTGGAAAAATTTATTTAAATGACACTCTCGGCGATACTGTAAATCATACTGGGGTTGGCTTTTCCTATGATGTGGATGAAGGCCCCGATTACCCCGTTCCGGATTACCTTATAGATTCGGACTATCACTACCATACCTACACGATGGAATGGTTCCCGCACGAGATGCACATCTTATACGATGGCGCGGTAATACGGCGCTATCCCGACCGGCTGATTCCCGTCGGCGATAAGCGGTACGACTTTGCAACCACGTATCCCCGCTCGCCGATGAGCATACGTCCCGGCGAGATCGATATAAATGGCAGCCCCTCCGATACTTCATCGAACTCGACGTATGAAACCGAAAAACGTTATTTCGAGGCTAATGTCGCCACCTGTAGCGGCTGCTGGGATGGAGCCGCTCACCACATGCTCGACTATGTGAAGGTCTGGGATTTGCCAGTTGGATATAAACTACCGGAATATCCACATTAGAAATTATGCGACCGCAAACACGCCGCTCCGGGACGCGGGGATTCGGGAGGCATGCGCCGCCTTCGCGACGATGGGGAAGCTCATCCAGACTTCGGTTCCCATGCCGGCTTCGCTCGTGAGGCCCATGTCGCCATTCATTTGGCGGACGTATCCACGGGCGAGCGGCAACCCAATTCCGATTCCTTCGTAGCCGCGTATGCCGTTACTTTCCTGCTTGAATTTATCGAAGGCTCTCGCGGCAAATTCCGGAGACATGCCGATGCCCGTATCGCGCACCCTGATAACCGCGCGTTCCTGCGGAGGCCCATAGGAACACGCGCGGACTTCTTCCCCAAGCTCGACCCGAATCCCACCCTGATGCGTGAACTTTATGGCGTTCGCCATGATCCGTTCGAAGGCTCGTTTTAAGCGATCTTCGTTCAATAGAACGATAGCATTCGCTTGCGGCACGTCCAGGACAAGCTCAAGCCCGCGCTGCTCGATATGCGACCGGTACGGTTCGATGAGGGATTCGAGCACCTCGGCAAGCGGCATCGGGTAAAGAACGAGATCGTTCGGCCTGGATTCCAGCGCGGCAAATTCTATGAGCGAAGTCAGGGTCGCGAGCATTCGCTTCCCGCTGGTTTGAATGCTTCGCGCATAGTCCTGAGTCTCCCCTTCGGCAAGCGCGTCCGCGAGCAGCGCGCTAAATCCCAGCATGGAATGAAGCGGGGTGCGCAGTTCATTGGTGAAGTTGGAAAGAACCACGGATTTGACTCTGCTCAATTCTTCAGCCTCCGCTTTAGCAACGATTGCGGCCTCCAATGCTCGCTTTAGCTCGGTGAGGACTTCGACAGGAGCATCTGCAGCAGCATCTGCGCTATCCAGCCCGTTCGAAACACTGTTCCCGGGAATTTCGGAGGCAAGCTCCACCACGGGAAGCTTTGTCCCCGAAAAAAAATGCCGGAACCGTTCGAATACGCTTGTTTTGGCCAAGGAAAACTAAACCGGACGTTGCAACTAACTCACTGGCAACCCGAAAGACCTTAAAAAGAATCCAACGTCTGAGTTCATCTCCCAGGAACGTGAAATAGCTATTCTTCCTGCGCGCCCGATCGCATTCCGGAGCGCCGTGCCCGATTCCTCAAAAACTCGATGACCGGCGGAAGCATCGAAAGGACGATGACAATCCCGATAATCAGATAAATATAATTACCAATGTTCTTCACCGAGGCGCCAAGCAGCAGCCCAATGAGCATCACGCCGCAGACCCACAGCAGACCACCGGCGATATTGAACATCGTGAATCGTTTAATATCCATTTCCGCCGCCCCGGCCACGACGGGGACGAAGGTACGAATGATTGGGATGAACCGGGCGAGGACGATCGTTTTGCCGCCATGTTTTTCGTAAAATTTATGAGCGCGCTCCAGATGCTCGCGCTTGAACAAACGGGAATTGGGGCGCTGATATAATTTTTGTCCCGCTGTTTTACCAATATAATAGCCGACCGTCTCCCCCGCTATCGCCGCCAGCGTTAACACGCCTGCCAGCGGGAGAAATTCGATGGCGACCCGGTGCCCGCCGATGAGAATGCCAGCCGTAATCAGAAGTGAATCGCCCGGCAGAAAAAACCCAGCCAGCACGCCATTTTCCGCGAAGATAATGATGGCGAGCATGAGCATTCCGCCCTCGTTGACCAAGTGTTCCAGCCCTACGGGGCTGCTAAGAGTATGAAAAAGGCTGCTGATCTCGTGCATCCGGTTAATAGTTTGGCCCTCACTACGCGAAACGGGGCAAGGGAGTTCAAAATTTTTGGAATGAATTAAACCTTCCGGGTGATTCCATCATCCATCTTGTGTTATCGTTTGGCGGGGCCGAGGCCGTCTCGTACCCGCGAACGTCATTCATTCTTGTTGTCGCTATGGAACGAAGAAATTTTTTGAAAAGCACGGGCGCGAGTGCAATCGGCGAGGCGCTTGGTGTCGGGGGCTTGCTCGGAGCCTTTAGTCCATTAGTAGCCTTCGCGAGGGGAACCACCACCCCCCAACCCCCTCCTTCTTTAGGAGGGGGCCTTCGGACGCTCTCCGCCGATCTCTCCCCATACACCGGTGCATGGGGCGATACGCAGCTTCGGCACTTGCTTCGGCGCGCGATGTTCGGCGTGCCCGAATCGCAATTTGTGGCGGCACAGGCGTTAGGCTCGATGGATGCCGTCGTTACGCAACTCCTTGCCTGTCAGAATTTAACGAATGATCCGTTGCCGTCTCTGCTGTCCCCGACCGTTACATGGCCGAATAATTTCCCGACGAATTATCCCGCCGGATCGAACAATGCTCTGAATCAGGCGACGCTCATGGCTTATGAAGTTATCGAGACCGTCAACTGGTGGTTCGACCAGATGATGCAGGAAAACCTCTCCATTCGCCAGAAAATGACGCTGATGTGGACGAACCATTTCGTCACCGGCTCGGCAACGGTGAACATTCCGGCCTATGTTTACACGTATCTCATCACGTGCATGAAAAATGCACTGGGCAATTTCAAGAATTTCGCCAGCGCGATTTCAATCGATCCGGCGATGCTCCTTTATTTGAATGGGAACCAGAATTACGTAATCAATGAGAAAAATGGGACTATTAAACCCTACATAAACGAAAATTACGCGCGGGAACTCATGGAGCTGTTCACGCTCGGAATAAACTTCCCAGGCACCTCCACGCCCAATTACACGCAGGACGACGTTGAAAATAATGCGCGCGCGCTCACCGGATGGAGACCCACCATCACCGCCCCCTTTGTAGGGCAATTCAACAGCGCGCTCCACGATTCCACCAACAAAACCTTTCTCGGCCAAACCGGGAAATGGGCGCTTTCGGATGTGATCGATATTATCTTCCAGCAGCCGACGGCTTCCTATCCTCCCGGAGCGCCGAGCGGGTTCCCACAAGGTTATACCGCAGCGTATTGGGCCTGCCAAACAATCTATAAAACATTCGTCTATTACAATCCGAACATTACCGATCCGAACGGCACGGTGCGCGATGCGATGGCGCGGCTGATGCTTAGTCCACCAAACCCCTATAAACCCTTCGATATCGCGCCGGTCCTGCAGGCGATGCTCACGAGTGCGCATTTTTACGATCCTTCGGTTATTGGCGCGCAGATCAAAAGTCCGGCGGAATTTGCCGGGAGCCTCGTGCGCGAATTCGGGCTTACCTATCCCACATTCGTTCCGACCGACCCGAGTGTCAAAGGCCAGAACAGCCAGGGACTAGACGAATACACCGATACGAATCCCGCGCTCTCCTATCTCACCAATGCAATTATGAATAATTCGCAGGGCCAGCAATTACTGAATCCTCCGAACGTGGCGGGCTGGCCGGGCGGAGAGAATTGGCTCTCGGCGGGGTCGTTTCAGGGGAGGCAGAATTTCAGTAATGCTATTCTTAATAAGAAAACACCGCTTACATTTAACGAGAATACCTACGCGGACCAAATTGCGAACGCCGGTACATTAGCGGAGGGAGTTTTATTTTCCGATCTGGAAAATGTATCGCTGGAGTTTACGCTTGGCCCGATCGAATCCGGCGCCCTTGCGCCCGATCCGAGTAAGACGGACGATGTTATTGGCACTCAGGTGCCATCATTCGCCCCAGCCATGGCACAACTCCCGGAATTTCAATTATTCTAATCGGGTTCTCTTTTGCATGGAACGTAAAGCCTTTTTAACCAGCGCAAGCGCCCTGGGCGCTCAGGAACTCCTTTCTTCGCTCCGATCCGCGGGACGATTCGGCGCGCGAACGGCCGCGGGCGGCCCGCTGCCGTTCAACAATGCGGGAAGCAATTATCGAGAGCACCTTCCGAAGGGACAGCCTGTCGGAACGCTTTCCGATAACCTCGCGCGCTACACGGGAACCTGGGACGACGCACAAATTTATCATCTGCTGCGACGGACGATGTTCGGGGTTCCCGAATCGCAATTCCAGGCTGCGAAGGTCTTAGGTTCGATGAACGCCGTCGTGTCGGCGCTGCTCGCATGTCAGGACACTACCACGGTTCCGCTTCCGGCAAAATTCGCATCCTGGCTCGACGATTATCCAACACTCACCGGCACGACCTCCGAACTATTGAACGTCGCCACGCTCGAAGGATACAAGATTGCAGAGATCGAAAATTGGTGGTTCGATCAGATGATGCAAGAGAATCTCTCCATCCGTCAAAAAATGACGCTCCTGTGGACGAACCACTTCGTCACCGGCTCCGAAACGGTTTTTATCGCTTCGTACGTCTATACCTATCTCATGACGTGCATGGCGAACGCGCTCGGGAACTTCAAAGACTTTGCTTCGGCAATCTCCATCGATCCGGCGATGCTCCTGTATTTGAATGGGAATCAAAATTTTGTTCTGGGCAGCCAAAGTTTCGTCAATGAAAATTATGCGCGGGAACTGATGGAGCTGTTTACACTCGGCCTGTTCGATCCTAAAACCGGAAAGCCGAATTACACGGAGCTGGACGTGCAAAACTCCGCTCGCGCGCTCACAGGCTGGATGCCATCGGTAACCGCACCGTTTGTCGGGCAGCCCAATCCCGGGCTCCACGATTCATCGGAAAAAACCTTCCTCGGCCAGACCGGGAACTGGGCGCTCGCGGATATTATCAATATTATTTTCAAGCAAGGCAGTCCGGCGGGTTACACCGCGGCCTACTGGGCGTGTCAGAAGATATATCAGGAGTTTGTTTACTACGTTCCCAATAAAAGCGTCGTCGATGCGATGGCGACCGTGATGCTCCAGAATAATTTCGCGATTGCGCCGGTCATGGAAGCCTTGCTTTCCAGCGCGCATTTCTACAGTGCGAATGTGATCGGCGCGCAAATCAAAGGCCCCGCGCAATATATGGGGACGCTCGTGCGCGAGTTTGCGCTGACCTATCCGGCATTCGATCCGGCGGAACCGCCCGTCGTCATGACGGACAAAGCGGGACTCAACACGTACGGCGATACGAATCCGACGCTTTCCATTATGACCGGCCTTTGCAATCAGCAGGGACAGGAACTGCTCAATCCGCCGAACGTCAAGGGCTGGCCCGGGGGCGAAAGCTGGCTGAACGCGGGATCGTTTTCAAACAGGGAGGAGTATAGCGCGATCATTGTGAGCGATCTGTTTGACAACAAAACGTACAACGGTGTAACCTATAATCTCGCGTTCGGTCCGAATGCATACGCCACGCAAATTCCGAATGAGGCAACCATGAATGAAGGCCAGCTTTTTTTGCAGTTGGAAAATTTGTCATTAGCCTTCACGCTGGGACCGATCGAATCGGAAGCGCTTGCGCCGGACCCCGCTTCCACGATGGACCTTATCGACAATGCGGTGCCGGCCTTCGCATTGTCATTGCCGCAGCTTCCAGAATTTCAACTTTATTGAGACTTGAAAGAAGTTTAACACGAACTTTAGCACTTAGCATTTACGCCTATGAAACGTCGCGATTTCTTAAAAACAGGACTGAAAATCGGTGTGGCGGCGAACGCGCTACCCGTGATGCTCGGAGGGTTTCCGATTCGGGCGCTCGGGCGCTCGCCGCTCCGCAGCGCGCTGGAAACTTCCAGCTCGGCGAATAACAACGTGCTCGTCATCATTCAGCTTCAGGGCGGAAATGACGGACTGAATTGTGTCGTGCCTTTTACGGACCCGAACTACGCTACGCTTAGACCCACGCTCGGCCTTACGAGTTCGGGCATCACCGCCGCGCTTCCCGATCATTCCTCTCTCGCATTCCATGCGAGCATGGATGGCTTTTTGACGCTTTATGGAAATGGCGGCGGCAGCGGGAATATGGCCCTTATTCAAAACGTCGGTTACCCAAATCCGATTCTTTCGCATTTTCGCGGCACCGATGTGTGGAACACCGCGACCGACAGCGGAATCTATGCTTCCTCCGGCTGGATCGGGCGTTTCCTCGCGGGGCAATATGGCGCGCCGCCCACCACATCGGGTAGCTGGCCGTTGGGTATTGAATTCGGCAATGCGCTCAGCGATATTTTCTTAGCCGCTAACGGCGGAATGGGCATTGCGATGAATGAAATGCCTTCCAAAGCCGCGCCCGGTGGGCAAAATTACGATCCCATTCCATCCAATCCGACGACGCAATACGACGAGCTGGCGTTCGTGCGGCTGATTCAGCAGGAGTCCGCTATTTATTCGCAAACGATCGTTTCCCAAACGCTCGCCGCGAACAAAGTTACCTATCCATCGAGCACGCTTGCCACGCAGCTTGCGGGTATTGCGCGCATGATCGCAAGCCAACTGCAAAATGGCGGCACGGCCCAAACAAAAATTTATTTGGTCACGCAAGGCAGTTACGATACTCATTCGGACCAGATCAGCCGGCAAGCCAGTTTGCTAACCGATCTTTCCGCCGCCGCGCTTGCCTTCCAGCAGGACATCGAGGCCTTCGGCATTGCCGACAATGTTGCAGTGTTGTCCTATTCTGAATTTGGCCGCCGTCCGGCGGAAAATGGTTCCGGCACCGATCACGGCACCTCCGCGCCACATTTTATCATCGGCACGCAGGTCATCGGGAAAGTCTATGGCAGCGATCCCGATCTGTCGAAATCCGGGCTTGCCGGCTCGACAAACCCCAACGATGTGATTCCTTCGGGCAACATGACCTATGATTCCCTGTACGACTTCCGTAACGTCTATGCGACGGTCATCAACGAATGGCTGCTCGCCGGCGCCGATCAATCGACAATAAACGCGGCCATTCAGGATATTCTCACGCAGGATTCGAACGCAACGTATTCGGCAAATTCCGCCTGGAATGCGTCGCTCGGTTTTTTCAAAACAAGCTCGCAATCGGTGGGATCGAATGCCTACGCGCCGGGCCTGATGCTCCTGCAGAATTATCCAAATCCCGCGTATGGCGCGACCCAGATTCCTTATGTGCTGCAAGCTTCCGGGCCGGTCGAGCTGGGAATCTTTACGAGCGCGGGCGTGGAAATCGCGCGGCCCGTCGATGGCTGGCAATCGGCTGGGAACCAACAGGCATCGTTCGATGCGAGCAAACTTGCGAGCGGCGCATATTTTTACCGGCTTACCACCGCATCGGGGACTGTGACGCGGCCAATGGTGGTGGAGCATTGAATCCGTAGGGACGTGCGCAGCACGTCCCTACAGTCATTTCAATTTTCGAATGAGCGCGTCGCGGCTCGTGCGGTATTTGAACGCGACTTTGCCGTTAATCAGAATGACCGGAATCTTGTCCCAGTATTTTGCCCACAACTCATCGCCCTCGCGGATTTTTACAATATCGAGATCGAACTCGACGTAATCCATCGCCGATTCGAGTTCTACAAAAGCCTCATCGCAAAGCGAGCAGCCTTCCTCTTTGGTGATAAATTGAACTTGAGGTTTGGATTTCATGGGGTCGAAACTCGATACGGAATAGGATTCGCCGGATTCGATGGCATAAAAAAGATGGTAATCGGCTGGCTATTTGTAAGATCAAACATTACGGCCGTCGAATGGGAATTGCCATCGGTGACCGGAACGGAGATATTCTGTCCGATGGGCACATCCACGAAACGGACATCCCGCTGCTTCAGGCTGAAATTCGTTCCACCGAGCGAGAAGTTGGCCGTGTAATCCGGCGAAGTATTGACGATTCGAACGCGACCCAAGCCCGGATCCGCCGGCGCGGAGGTGCTATCCAGCAGGATCATCGAATCGACATCCGGCGTGCCGGAATTATGTGGAACCTTATCGAGCGCGATATAGGTAAAGCGTTCGTTGGCGGAGTTCACCATGTGAAAATGAAATACCGTGTCGGCGGCGTACTCCACGTCACTGTTCGCTCCGATGGCGCTGGAATACCAATAGTCAGCATAGCCATCGAAATCCGGATTGAGGGGGATGTAGGTTCCCACGGAATCCGCGCCCAGATTGAGCACGCCGCGTCCGCCGCCATTGGGCACTCCGGCACGCGGATTTGGATCCGACGCACCTTTTATCAGCAGGCTCAAATTCGGATACCGCGATGCATTAACCAGGCGAACGCCAAAACTTTGGACGTTATATAAAATTGTACGGGCATAAGCGTCTGCCAGCAGAAAGGCGGAAGCCACCGGTTCCTGGCCTACCGGCTTTGTTTCGCCGCGAACGACAACCGTCAGTAAGAATCCGGATGTGTTCGCCGAATAAGGCACACTCAGGATGGCATCGCTTAGCACGGTATCCCCAACCGGCAGGATGAGAATGCCCGGTATGTTGTTAGGAAACTGAATATAATCGTCCGCCGAGAGGCCGGTGCCATCGTCCGAGGTGGTACCGTCGGGATTCTGGTGCGATATATGGCCGAAACGGATGCGAATGTCGGGATGCGCTATTCCCCCTGCTCTCTTGACCGTGTCGGAGAAATACACATCGAGCGATCCCGTATCTCCGAGAATATCCGGCACGGCATGGACGAAGCGGGCGAACGTTGGGCCGGCGGGAGCGCGAAGCGCATCATTCAGGTAAAGCGCCCGCAGCGCCTGTCCCTGTCCGGGCGTGCCGTGGAGCTTTCCGATATAGATCAGGCTCTGATAATGGTCGTACAGCGTTCCATCCCATACGATGGAAGCGCCGGTGCCGGGGTCGATCGCGACAACATGGTGCTGCCCCGCACGTAGCGGCGAGCCATCCGATAAAAAGCTGCTCCGTTCCCCAAAGACGTGGTTCGGATTGGAAAGAGAATATTTGTTATTGACATCGTACCATGCGCTGTCGAACAGTTTGCCATCGATATAGACCAGGAGCAGGCTGGAATTACTGACGGCATTCAGAATTCGCAATTGCGCGAACGACTCCGAGGGCAGGCTGTCGCAGGCCGGCTGGCAGCCTTCGAATAACGCGAGCGAAGCGAGCACCGCAAGCGATGCCACCAGCATGAGGCGAAGCACGCCTGCCCTACGAAAAATCGGATGTTGGATCATGGAAAATGGAATAAAACCCTCCCGCTAAAAATCTACTTTTAAGAAAATGCCGAAACGCATCCCTTTTCCAAAACACCCGGAAGGCCCGAATGTTACAGCGAGCGGAAGGAATATTTTTTCACAACTACACGCAGGGCATTTTTTAGTAGTGAGTAGCGAGTGTTCGAAAAGGCAGAAATTCGGGCCAAAAAGTAGCAAATGGCAATTTGGCCCATTCGTCCCATAGGTCCAATAAGGCTATCCCGGAAGCAATCAGACGATTATGCCGCAAAGCAAGTACAAGCTACTGTTTTACAAATTTCAGGGCTGCGGAATTCATGCAGTAGCGCAGTCCGGTGGGTTTCGGGCCATCGTCGAAAACGTGGCCTAAGTGGCTGCCGCACCGCGCGCACAGGACTTCAGTGCGCGAGATGCCGAGCGTGTTGTCGGTTTTTTCTATCACGCGGTCCGCTTCGATAGGCGCCCAGAAGCTGGGCCAGCCGGTGCCCGATTCGAATTTCGTTGCCGAGCTAAAGAGCGGGTTCCCGCATGCCGCGCAAACGTAAATCCCTTGCTCGTGATAGTTGAGCAGCGCGCCGGTAAATGGCTCCTCCGTGCCGGCATTGCGCAGTATGTCGTAGGATTCCGGCGAAAGGAGCGCGCGCCAATCGGCGTCCGTCTTCGTAACTTTATCGCTCGCATTCGGATAGGCAGAGAGATCGTAGTGCGTCGGATTCCCATTCGTGGGAACGACAGACGGTTTTTGCGCGCAGGCGGTGAAAGCGCCGAGAAAAAGTAAGGCTGGAATCGTGAGGCGGTGTAGCATAGTTAAAAAAATCCTACCTAAAAATTCAGGGTCTGGATTCCCGCATTCGCGGAAATGACAGGAGCGTATAACATTATGCGCTTCGCGCTTGGTACTTAAATTTCTGTCATCCTCGCGAATGCGGGGATCCATCCGCGTAATCCATCTAATCCGCGAAATCCAGGTTCGGGTTCCTATCCCGCTCGCCAAGGATGAGCACGCACTCCCCTTTCACGGCCTCCGGGAATCGCTCTTCGAGTTTGGAGCGAACCTCTGCGAGCGAGCCGCGTTCGAAGGTCTCATGGAGCTTCGTGATTTCGCGGGCGAGTGCGGCGCGGCGCTCGGGGCCGCAGAGCATGATAAGTTCATCTAATAGCCGCTTGATGCGGTGCGGCGATTCATAGATAACGACCGTGCGGTCTTCCTGAGCGATTTGTTCGAGCCGTTTTCGCCGGCCTTTTTTTAGCGGCAGAAATCCTTCGAAGGCGAAACGCGTGGTATCCAAGCCGCTCGCCGAAAGCGCGGCGATGGCCGCACACGCGCCCGGAATGGGAACCACCTCGATGCCCAGCGCGATCGCATCGCGCACGATGGCCCACGCCGGATCGGAGATCCCCGGCGTTCCGGCATCCGTGATGACGGCGACGGAAGCGCCCGTTCGCAAATCCTCCGATAATTCCGCCGCGCGCGATTGCTCGTTGTGGGAATGGTAACTCACCAACCTTCGCGGGCGAATGTTGTGGCGCTCGAACAGAATTCGAGCGTGCCGCGTATCCTCGCAGGCGATAATATCCGCCTCCTGAAGCGTGCGGATGGCGCGGAGCGAAATGTCTTCGAGATTGCCAATCGGCGTGGCGATGAGATAAAGCACGTATTTACGAATTAATAGTGAAGAATTAAGAATTAATAGTAAGAAAGTGATGAAAAACGGAATGAACCTAACTTCGATTTGTGGAATTATTCCTATTCTTAACTCATCATTCTTAATTCTTAACTTTTTCATTTAACTCTTAACTCTTAACTCTTAATTCCTCGAGGTATTGGCATGGTTCTTTCAAGCTGAACCATAGAACTTTGGCTGAACGAGCGCTTTCGCCTACCCCGTACCCCGATGATGGAATAGATATCCTTGGCATTTACCGTTCGCGTAACCGGTCCGGAGTTCGCTTCGGAAGAGAGTCAACGAGCGTTTCTTCGCATTGAAGAATCGGCCCGCCAATATTCCGCGCACTCGCGGGAGCCGGTGTATCTTATTCGCCGTCCGCTGGAAATTCCTGAGGATCATTTCGTCTTGCTATGGCCGCGCGGGGCAGCGATTGCCGGGATGTATCCTTATGGCGGTATCATTCGCGGCTGGGAGCATGGCAACTGGGAATCGGAACGCTCCCCATCCGCGCCCGAGCCGCGCCGCCTCTCGATGCGCCCGCGTCCGGAGCATCCCGTTACGACGTTCGCCAATCCCCACTCCACGCTGGAAGCCGCTCGCCGGGAACTCGCCGGAATACTAACCGGTGATTCCCTGGAACGCGAACCCGCGGAGATGGAAGTAGCCCAGAGCAGCAGGAAGGAAACTATTTCGCCGGAGAATACACGCACCCTGCCACCCGCACGCGAGGAAGCGCCTTTTGGGCTTATCGCCCTATTCACCGGCCCCGTGGAGCAAATGCGCATTGCGCCTTTCTCCGACACGTTGTTTTTTGCGATGACCTTCGAAGATGCGGTTGCTCGATCGATCGTTCACACTCCCAATCTGTTGCGCGCGGCGGAGATACCGGGCGTTTCCTACTCGAATGATGCTCTGGAAAAAATGTACGGCCTGCTGGAACGCTCGGCGCAAATCCACGGGAGTATTCGTGAATCCGAACGGGAAACGGAAATGCCACTTCCTCCCGTTGCCCCGCTTCCCGCGGTCCGCCAATTCAAGTTCCCATTGCAGTGGCTCGCGCCGATTGGAATCCTTCTGGCGGCCATTGTTTTTTTTGCGGTTCGTTCCATACGGCATCCGGGCCCGCTTCCAACACCACCCATGCCCCCGGGGCCAGTTTCGCATCCGCCGAGCGAAATCGTTATCAAAATGCCGGTCGAAGCCGAGCTTTTTATTTCGAGCTATCAATTCCATACTCGCCAGTTGTTGGACCGCGCCTTGACCTACGGCGAGGGCGAGCGGTTTTTGCCGGATACCGAAGACATTGTCGTCCGCGACAGCCTTTCGCTGGCTAAAGGTGTCTATGGATATTTCAACGTCGAGAACACCTGGCGCAAGGGTATGCTACTCCAGACCTTGCAGCACGTCGACACCATTTCCATTGTACGATTTCTGGACCCATTACCATAGAAAGTATGAAGTATGAAGTATAAAATGCAAACCCGTCATGTCTCCGGTGCCATGATGGCGCTACTGCTCCTTGGCAGTTGCACATATTACGTTCCCGCGAAGGTCGCTACCAGCCGCGTGGGCGATACGCTCAGCGTCGCGCTCGCCGGGCCGGGCGCGGCACGGTGGGAGCCGCGAAAAGACAGCCTCGTCATCGAATGCGCCGGGTGCTCGGAGGAAGCAGCGCGTGAGGTCGAGCATTTCGCAGATCACGACGAAGCGCAATTCGATGTCGCCAATTCGGAGCAGCTCACGCTCCTTCTCTATTCGATGGGACACGTCGATACGGTAACTATTCCTGGAACAACCTCGGAAACCGAAACAACGCCGAAACCACGGCTTCTGCGCCATCGTTACCGCCCCGCGGCCGAGCCGGCTACGGAAGGGGAAGTAAAAGCCGCCGAGGCAAAAGCAGCGGCCAAGGCAAAAGCCGCCGCGGCGGAAAAAGCTCTTGCAAAGACCACGTTATTAAAAGTTACCGCGCCGGAAGGCGTCGCGATTTATAAAGATAAGACGAAACGGGAAGTGCTCAAAATCCTGCCGCAGGGCAGCACCATTGTTTTGCTCGCCAAAGAAGGAGATCTCTATTCCGTATCGATCGATGGCCAGGAAGGATTTGTCGATGCCGAAGCCGTGCAAGTTCAGGAATGACATGCGAAGGGTAATGCGCGCGGCGCTCCGAATTTCGCGTGGCGCAGGCGTCCTCGCCTGCGTCCTCTCCTTTGGAGGCTGCGGAATTTTATTCCATCCGGGAATCGCAGCGGACCTCCTGTTCGGTACCGGCGCGCCGCCGAACAATCCGAACACGTATCACATCGGCGCGCACGAGTGGGTGGGCGATTCCATTTCCGTCCGCGTGTATCGCACGTCCGAGCCGTCCGCCACTACTTCGCTTCCGAAAATAACGGCCGAATGCTTATCGTGTAATCTCACGCACCCGCCGGAGCAACTTGCGTTCAATTCGGAAGACCGGGCAATCATTTATTTTCCCGAAGCGCGCCAGCTTATCAGCTCCCGGCTGGAACTAAAAGGCAGCGGCATCGACACCACCTTCATCCAGTTTCAGCGCCCGCCCGCGGAAGCGACGGCATACTTCCACTTGTCGCGTCCGCTCGTTGGACGCGTCTTCGTGAATCAATTGGCGCCGCTCTATCTCGATACCACGCAGGACTCGGTCGTTACTTCCGCGAGCAAAGCGGACGAGCTGAATATCTATGGCGAGCACTCCGCGTTTTATCTCGTCCATCATCCGAATTTCCCGATGCCGCTGTACCTGCTGAAATCGAATGCGGTGCGAATGTATTAGTCCTCAATTCGCATTACATTGTCATTGCGAGGAGCGCGAATCGACCGAAGGGAGATTCGTCACCGTTCCAGAATAAACTTCCGCTCGGCGCTCGCGCGTCCATTCGTAATGTGAAGGAGATAGCAACCCGACGCATACCCCGCGAGATCGAAGGTAACGCGATCGGGATGATCCACCGCGAGCGATTTTCGCCACAGGGTTGCGCCCGTCTCGGAGAGCAGCGTCACCTGCGCCGGCCCGCGAAATTCGTTCGCGTCGATCGTGACCGAGCGGGAAGCGGGGTCGGGGGTAATTGTAAAATCCGCGTGGTGGGCGGCCTCCCCGCCGCCCGTTACATCCGAAAATGGGCTATCGGCAATTAGAAGATGATACCACAACAGCGCGCCCAATCCGCGCTGGTTCACGATCCACGGGCCTTCATAAACGGCTGTATCGCTGCTATTGTAATGCTGGTCGGGCAGGTACTGGAGTGTCTGAGTCTTTCCCGGATTGTCGAAATTAACAAACATGGTGTCAGCATCGAAGGAAACGGACCCGACATGTGAACTCGTATCATTGGGATAGAGATAATCTTTCAGCGTTGCGAATATGCCATCGACGGTGGTATCGTCCGTCGTGTTAAGTTGAGCGTCGGATGGAGAAAAGAGAATGGCAGCCTGGCTATGGTCCGAGTGTGTCCACCATGCCAAAATGGCATTCGGACTTCGCAAATTCGCGGTGTCACTGGCGTGATAAAAATCGCGGGCGAGCGAGAGATAGAACCGGTCGCCCATAAAACGGTAGCCAGAATCATAGTAATGGCAGCCATCCTGAAACGGCAACGCGGCGGCGGCGATTGGCTCGACATCGGGTAGTGAATCTCCCATCCATCGTTGAACGTCCCGCATGTCGATATTTCCCCAGGTACAATAATTGGGTCGAATTTGCAGTGAATAAATTTTTTGAAGATAGGGAAAATCCCGATGCCAGCTTTGGTGCAATTTCAAAAACTTGGAATAATACCCCGGCGCATAGTTCGACTCTCCCTGGAGCCAAAAGATAGCCTTGACATCGCCAATCATTCCGGACTTCAGTGTGCGGTATAACTCGCGGCCATAAATGGTTCGGAGATCATAGCGGTCCGAATCGTTTGGCTCATGCAGTTCAATGCTTGAGCCTCCCATGGCCTCATTGATGCTACAGGAAGGTATATGCGCATAAGCGAGCAAATCTTGCTGGATTCTTTGATCGGCGGCACCCACATCGGCACCCGATTCATGCCACATTGTGTCCCGAAGGTTCTGGCTCCATTTATACCCGAACGTTCGGCAATACTCATTTCGGAAAGTGTCCACAATAAATCCGTTGTATGCATTGCTTTGACCATCCATCAGGAAGATGTCGCCGCAAGCGATGCTATCGCGGCTGGCAATGATCGAATCCCTTTCGCCGTTAAGCAGGTGTACCTCGAAGCGATATTCACTTAGCTCGGCATGAAGGCGAAAAGAGAATGCAAAATGAGCGCGGCCACCGTCATAAGCAAGCGGCTGGCTCGCCCGGTTTATGGGAATTCCGTTCTTGAATTGGAGCACATAAACAGAATCGAATCCAGGAGAAAATATGGTACCCACAATGGGGACGGTTGCGGAATCATCTGCTCCACGCGGATACATCTGAAATGGCCGAGGCAGGAGGGTGAACGTGCTATCCGGTTTTGGCGGCGGCGGCGATTGGGCAATCCCATATCGATTCATCAGGTACTCATCGAGCGAATCTCGCTCGGTGGGCGTGAGCTCACGATTATATAAAAGCACCTCTTCGATTTCGCCTTGCAAAAAATATCCTCCACTATAGGAACCGATGAATAGCGTACTGTCGGAAGTGGAGAGCACCCAGGAAGAGTCCACCTCCTGCCCGTTGACGGAAAGGGATGCATATTGATAAGCCTGATCGTAGAGCGCCGTGATGACCGAAAAACCATTTGGCCAGACGGGAACCGAGGATACCTCCTGATAGGTGAACGAAGTATGGACCACACGTGGATAACGGTCGTTGGCAAAATAGAGCGCATGGGTGTTTCCCGATACGAGATTATTGATGGCCGTGCTATCGTTGAGTTTAGTGACGACCGCAATGGTGTAATCCGCGTTCGCGGGAAAAATCGGAGGCCCTTGGAGATAATTCCATCCATGGAAAATCACCGCCGGACGCCCCGAATCCACAATCAAATCGGGGCGGCTGTTCGTATCGTCCATTCTGACATCGTGACCCAGGCCGCTCTGGTCCTGCCAGATGGCAACGTGACCGTTTTGCTGAACGACTCCTTTATCAGCTTGAAGCCAAAGGATCGGCCCTGCGGGGACTTGCGCTCTAGCCTCATAAGACGAGACGGCCAAGCCTATGATACAGAGAATCAACGTTCTCATAGATGAAAAATGTGAGATTCGACTGAAATCTTCTACGTTTAGCAATGTTTGATAACACGAAGAGGACGCCACCCGTGCGATAGGGAAGATTTTTTGCATATCGATATAAATTTCTTGAGGATGCAGCCGGGAATCATCCCATGAAACTTTTACTCCATTCCGGTCACCTAACTAATGAGAGCGCGCGATAAACGGGAGCACGTGATTTTGGAAGACGGTTCATTCTGGGAGCTGGTCGAGCAGGAACGCCATGTGACATGGCGGCTTTGCCGTGCGCTTACGCGCAACTACGAGGACGCGCAGGACCTGATGAGCGATACGATGCTCGCGGCCTACCAGAGTTTTCCGGCCCTTCGGGATACGAAAGCCTTCCGTAAGTTTCTTAGCACGATCGCCGTTCGCATTCAGCGCCGCAGGCAATGGCGCGGGCGATTGTTCGCTCCGCTCGCCGAAGCCGATGACATGGGGTATGAAATTACGGCGGAATCGTCGCACGATCTCGAACTCCTCGTAACCGCGCTCGACCGGCTGCCACAGCGCGAACGCGAGGCGCTCGTGCTCTTTGCACTCAGCGATTTTTCGATCAAAGAGATTCAGGAAATTCAGGGTGGGACTGCTTCCGGCGTGAAATCGCGCATGAGCCGGGCGCGCGTGAAATTAAAACAGCTTTTGCTGGACGCCGATTTCGAAGCTGGAACGTATGGAGAGCAGGCATCGCGCGAAGAGAGTATACGCGTGCTTCCCGCGCCGGCATTCCGATTACAAGACGCATGAAATCCCCTTTTTCAAATAGCTCGGTTGATGAGCTTGGTCCGCTGCGCGAATTGCGCTCGCCGCTTTCCGTGAGCGCCATTCGCGAGCGCGTGCTCGAACGCTCGGCGCAACCGGCGTTGTGGGGGCAGCTTAGGAATATTCTTGCGGAGTTTGTCGTGGTTGGCGTAGCGTGCGCGGCAGTTTTTCAGCTTGCCGGGCCGGTGGCGCGGCATGGCGTGCCGCTGGCGGCTTATCAGGTGGCTAACCCCTTTATAGCCACCCATGTGTCCGATGGGACAAATGGGTCAGATAGAGCCAATGGGAAAAATGGAGTGTGGTGGAAAATTTCCATTGTCCGTTCTTCACAACCGGGTATAGCCAAAGACATTCCTATTTCTTTGGTTAATGCCGCTGCTCCTTCCGAAGCGCCGCTCATTCTTCATTATTCACCTATCAACCCTCCACCTTCATCTTCCTTCCTTCATCCCTCATCCTTTTATCCTTCAGTTTCCTTCCTTCATCCCTCATCCTTTAGCCTTCAGCCTTCCCCCGTGTGGTTTGCCTCGGCGTCGGGCGGCGCGGTCTTCTCGCATCTTCGAATGATGGGCGAGCGCGGCGAAATTGGATTTCAGGATGGATGGAAAACCATCGCCGTTTCCTACACGAGTGGCGACGGAAGCCGCGATCTTCGGGACGAAATTGCACATCATTCCGGCTTGACAGCGCCGCTGGTTTCAAAGGAGCATAATCAGGAACTTTCGTTGCTGTTGGGCGCCACCATGCCTGCGGGGCCTATCGGACTTCGCGCGATGGCCGGGCCGGCATACCTTTCTTCTTCCTCTGCTTATTTTAATCCGGCCACCGGCACAACCGGTGCTCCTGTTTCGTTACAGGGTTTTGGCGCCACTGCGGAAGTTTCCGCGCTCTATCAATGGAATAGCTCATTCGAAATTGGCGTCAATGGAATAGCGAATTACCTGCCACGCCAATTCACCAGCGGACTTTTCGCATCTCTCGAATATCGTTTCGGCCCATGAGGCACGTATGTTAAACCGAGGACTCTCTCAAATTGGGCTTCGCATCCTCGACCGCGCGACGGACGCCTTCCCGCACGCCGCGCCCCGAATTTTCGAGCGCACGCTCGTCGGCATATTCGGGAGCCGCCCCGTTGCCTCTTACGTACTGCGGAAATACCGTAAGCAATGGGACCGCATTGCCGCCGACTTAGAGCAGCCATGCAAAATTTTGCTTGTCGTCGATGTCAGCATTGGCGACACGGTGCTTGCCTCCGAATGTCTGCCCGCGATCCAAGCCGCATTTCCAAAAGCGGAAGTGCATTTCGTGTGCAATCGAACCGGAGGGGAACTTATCACGGGAATGCCGGGCATTCACGTGCATAATTTCGTTCAGGGCGTTCATGGATTTCCGACGGAGGATGATCTCACGCGGCTTCGTGAACTAATTTCGAAAGAATCGTTCGCCGCCATTCTGAACTTAGGCCCATTTTTGGACGCGCGAAGCCTTCCCGAACCGAAGCGCGTGATCCAGATCTTTATGCCGTTTGCGGCGTATGTGCTTCGAGCGTGGAAAGCGAAAGGACGGCGCCATATTTCGTATTTTGCCCGGGCCTACGTCTCCGATTTTCTGGGGCGGCGCGGTGAAATTTTCGAAGGGAAGGAATTTTCCGAGCCGGCCATTCCGCTCAATACGAATACCGTCTATCTTTCGCGCGAATCGATCGAAATGGCGAATGCTTTCCTGGCTTCACACGGCCTTCTGCCCGGCAGTGGATTGGTCTTTTTGAATCCGGACGCGACCTCGCAATTCGGGCAGATACCGTTCGATGTTCAATTGCAGCTCTTGCGACATCTTACCGAGATGGAAGAATTGGGCGCGGTTCTTCTGGGTAAAACCTATTCTTTCAAAGGCATGGAGTCGCGGCTAATGGCAGAGCTTCCGGAGCGGCTCCACAAAAAAGTCGTGATCGTTCCGCACGTGCCGATCGAAGTTTATACCGCACTTATCGACGCCTCCGACATGTTTATCTCAGGCGATACCGGCCCCCTCCATGTATCGGCATGCCGCAAGCGCATCGTCGGCGATGCTGGACCGGAGGGATATCCGATGCGAAACCAGACGGTGATTCTCGCGATTTATGGCGCGACGGATTCCCGGATGTATGGCTATGATTCCGAGCAGCCTCACCACGTTCCAGCGAATCAGGACGCGCCGTCGCGGTCGTTTTCCGCGCCCGCGCCGTGCCGGAATATTTCTTGCATCAATAAATTTGGAAAATCGTGCGGTGAGGTCCGGTGCTTCAATGGACTGCCCGTCGATGAAATCAACGAGTATATCACGGCCTATTTCAAACGGCTCTCCGTGCCGTATGCAACTCCGGTCTCTTCACCTCCGATAACGATCACGCTCAAGCCAAAACGTGAGTACGCTTTTTAATACGGTTCTTTTCCTCGTATGCGTCTATTTTTTGGGCTTTCTTGCGGCGATACCGATTGGGGCATCGCAGATCGAGGTCGCGCGCCGCTCGCTGAATGGGTTCCTCGCATCCGCGCTCGTGGTCGTGACCGGCTCGGTCTCTTCCGATTACATTTATGGCGCGATCGCGCTCTATGGACTCGCGCCGTTCCTTCAATCGCCGGAGGTTCAGGCAATCTTCTGGTTAGTGAATGCGGCACTCATGCTGATCTTCGGAATCGGAATTTTTCGCGAAAGCAAATACACGGGCAAACTTCTTACGCCTCGGGTTCCGAAGGAAGCGGTCGAGGGCATGCCCGTTACGGAACATCCCTCGACGACCGCGGCGCGGCGCAAGCTTACGAGTACGCGGCTGGCCTATATCACCGGCTTTTCGCTGGCGTTTACGAACCCGATGATGATCGCCTGGTGGCTGCTGGCGGCGCGATTCCTGAAGGATTTGGGCGTCACCGGAGCGCTGACAAACACCTCGAAAATATTTTTTCTTCTCGCGGGAGGCTTGGGCATCGGCTCTTACCTTTCGCTTTTTGCTATTGTAATCCACCGGCGGCATAAATCGTTTTCACCGAAAGGCGCGCGCCGCGTTACACGCGGGTTTGGCGTGGCGATGATACTCTTCGCAATTTATTTTGTGGTACGCTCGATCATGATGTTTACTTCTCCGACGGCCGCGAGCGGCTTGCTCGGCACAATTTCCTCACCAAACGGCGCACACTTCTTGCTTTAACCGCGCGGCATTTGGTGTCTATTGAAAACATGAATCCGACACGAAGGGAATTTCTAACAGGACTCACGAAAGTCGCGGGCGGCGCGATGCTCGGTTATGCAGCGTTGCCACTCATTCAAGCCTGCACGCCGACCTCGGTGCCGCTGCTGCCGGAGCAGACGACCACACCCATCGGCGCGGATGGCAGCATCTCCGTCGATGTATCGTCACTCTCCGCATCCAGCCCGGCCTTCCAGGTGCCGAGCGTGCTCGGGCAGGACGGCTTCGGCGTGATGGTCACGCTCCCCTCGGCTGGCGTGGTGGATGCGTTTTCGATGAAGTGTACGCACCAAAGCTGCCAGGTCGATAGCCAGCTCGCGCATTTCGATATTCATTGTGCCTGCCACGGATCGCTCTTCGCGCTCGATGGCTCGGTGATGCAAGGTCCGGCGAAGCAACAGTTGGGACCTATGCAGAAAGACGGCACTTTCGGCTATCCCGTCACCTACGACGCATCGACGAAGGTTGCGAAAATTCAAATAATCCCCAAATGAATTACGAATTACGAATGACGAAGTACGAAATGGGAAATGAGAGAAATGGCATCCGTCATTTGTCATTTGTCGTTCGTCATTTGTCATTCGTCCTCGTCACGCTCGCCGCAATACCGTGCCTGGCCATCCCGCGCTTCTCGCTGCTCACGGGCACGCGCTGCTCCGCCTGCCATTTCGATCCGCAAGGGAGCGGATTGCGGACCGAACTCGGATGGGAAATGATGAACCAGACCGGCCTCTTCCATTGGGGCGGTCCAGATACTTCTGAAATCTCGCCGACGAATATGCTCTATAACGGCATGATCGTCCCCGGCGGCGATGCCCGCTTTCAATTAGTGCGCCTTTCAACGACCGGACAGGAATTACTCATCCCGATGCAACTCACCACGTCGTTGGGATTCATTCCCACTCCGACGGTAACGATGTTTACGAATATCAATTGGGCGAGCGTGTATGTGCGCGCGGTAACCAGTCCGACGGATCTTTTCGGCACGACGAGCGGCCTCTATCCCGGCGAGACCGACTACGACGCGACGCTGATGTATCAGCCAAGCATCACGCTGCCTTCGATTCGCGTGGGCATGATCGAGCCGAGCATCAGCATTCGGCAGGACGACCACACGCTTTTCGCGCATCAGGAAGCGGCCATTCAGGGCATCGCGCTCATTCCGCCCTATTACAACGAGGTCGGCGCGGAGCTTACCTATGAGGGAACGAAATGGCTCACGGTGAATGCCGGTATTTTTAATGCGAAGAACCTTGCGCAGATCGATCCCTCGATCGGCACGATCACCTCGAATTTCGATTTTTCGCATCCGAGCCTTTCGGCGCGCGTCGTACTCTGGCCGCAATTGCTCGATCAGGGATTGAACGGGGAATTGGGCGGCTCGATCCTCGTCAATGGTTCTTTCCGAATGTTGAACGGATTCGCAGGCATTGGGCTGGCCGATAAGGCAAGCCTGTATTTCGAGGGACTGTATAATAAAGACGCGGCGGACCGCATCGTTCGCAATTGGAGCGTGATCGGGAGCTTGGAACTAACTTCGTGGCTCGCCGCTGAATGGCGCTACGATTGGGGTATGACGGAAGTGTATCCCGGCCAGGCGCTTGGATATGCTACGGCGTTCCTCGCAGGATTCGAATTTTATCCATTCCCCTATATCGAGATACGGCCAGAATATCGTGTGTTCGATAAAAATCCATTCTCCGGCACGGGAACCCATACGGGGCAATGGACGGGGCAAATACATGTATTTTATTGAAGAATCACTAACCAAGTCATTTTTTTCGTCATTGCGAGGAGAACAAAGCGACCGAAGGGAGCTTTGTTCGACGAAGCAATCCCCCCAGTTGTCATGAGCGATAAAACCTTTGCGGTTTACATTCTCAGCAATCGATATGATACCGTGCTTTACACCGGGATGACCAACGATATTTTGCGGCGCGTTGCGGAACACAAAGAGCACAAAATTCCAGGATTTACGAGCCAATACCGGGTCGATAAGCTTGTTTATTACGAATATTTTGGTGAACCGGCCTTGGCAATTGCACGGGAAAATCAGATCAAAGCAGGCTCACGCAAGAAAAAAGAAGAATTGATTCACTCGATAAATCCGGAATGGAACGATCTTTACAAGGCGCTTCAGGAATGATCGCTGGGAGATTGCTTCGTCGGAATCACTCCGCTTCGCTCCGTGATTCCTCCTCGCAATGACATCATAATAGTTTTTTAGAATGCGCACAATGAGACATCGAAAAGCCATAATTCTCGAACCGCGACGCCGCATGGCTGCGCTTTTTATTTCCTACTTCATACTTCAAACATCCTACTTGCTTGCCGGCTGCCAATACACGATCGACGGCAACCCCGACATCGACCTAACCGAAGTGCATGTCTCCCCCGTGAGGGCCGTGGTGCCGGTGAGCGGCACGCTCGCGCTTTCCGCGACCGTATTGGGATTTTCGCATACGGGAACCGTGTCATGGTCGGTCGAAGGCGCGAACAATGGCACCATCGTGACGAATGGATTGAACGCGATCTACACCGCGCCAGCGGTGCTGAACGCGCTGCCGATGATCGTAAACATTCGCGTCACTTCCGATGAAGATCAAAGCCGGTCGGTCGTCTGTCCCGTTTCGGTGATCAATTTTCTCGATACCGCATTCAGCGTGAGTCCCGATACGCTTACGCTGTTGACGAATGCCACGCAGCAATTCTCGCTCGATTCGATCACGATGCTGCCCCAAGTTCGTTGGGAAATCGCGAGCGGGCCGGGAACGATAAACAATGCCGGACTTTATACTCCGCCCGTCACCATCGATTCCGATAGCGTGCAGGCGACCGTTCGAGCGGTTTCGACCGTGGATAATACCGTCTTTTCGGAATCGGTGATTACGTTACTCAAAGCGAGCGATTCACTCCTCTGCTTCACGCGCGATATTCTGCCCACGCTTTCCGCAAGTTGTGGTGCAAGTGGCTGCCACAATGCCGGCAAATCCGGGTTCGGCGCTCTCACCTATTCGGGAACCGTGAATGGACAGAATGTAAAGCCCGGTAACGCACGCGGAAGCCGGCTCTATCAGGCGATCATCCAGTTCGACGCGAACACCCGCATGCCACCGCCGCCGCAGCCCGCGATGCCGCAGGCGCAAGTCTTAAAAATCGGGCAATGGATCAATGAAGGCGCAAGCGATTGCCAATAATGTGGGCGTTGGTAAAAAGAAGCTACCGAACTAATAGAATCGATATGACATAGTGATACCGATGCCCGATTACTGCTGCGAAGTAGTGTCCCGAGCTGCAAAGATTCCCAGAATTATCGCGGCCTTCCCAAATGAATTGATCTTTTCTTGATTGGAAAATAGGAATTCCGAGAGCATTATAGATGACAAAAAACGATCCACTCTTCATTCCCTGGATGCGGAACTCGCTCGCGGAAGGATTTGGAGAAATCGAAAGTGAATTTTCGTTTGATAATGGCCCAACATCAGAAGCGGCTGTTGTAATACCATCGAACACTTCACTGGCGACATTGGACTGGCCGCTATCGTAGAGATCGGCATAAACTTTCTGAGCCTCCCAAACACCAGGCAATAAAGGCAGGAAGGACACGGTGTCAGTAGTGCTATCGAGCGGTAGCACCTGCAGAAATCGCGGTCCATAGCTGTAAAAATAATCTATGCCAGCATTACCGGTGGCGGCTAAATC
>DASRZC010000110.1:0-9546 GCA_035686785.1 Kapaibacterium sp. (SeqCode) | reverse complement strand
GTCCAGCATGCGCCAGCCGTACCACTCATATATTCACCTAAACTACCCGCAACAGCAATATTGGGACTACCATACAAATACTTCCCGAAAATTAAGAGAGCAATTCCAACAATTGCAAAGATTACCCCTGCAATAACCAATACGATGGCCCAAGATTTTGGAGTATTCTTCAACGGTTTAAGAATTCGGAACCTTTTGCCAGCCCTGGGCCAAATATGTATGGATTAGTTCCTCAAGCGTGCTTAACAAGGGTGTCGCTTCCTGGATCGTAATAATCAATTGACCATTGTTCGGTTGAATTGACTTTACGGGCTGAAGAGCATGGCCATTATCGTTCACGGCTCCTCCGAGAATCGGGGGAGCTTCAATGTCCAATTCCTTTTGCAATTCAACTTCTCGAATCGTTTGATTCGGATTCCTAGCGAAGAGTTTTCTTTTTACGAGTGCATGAATCATCGGTTAGATCGGATTTTCATCCAGTAAAACCCCAAACGCTACTGTTCGGCTCCCATTTTTTGAACCATTCCTCGACCTGAGAACGCTCCTGAACTTCCTGCACCGGAATTTGTTAGTTATTTAGCTAATGACTGAGCTTCATTTTACGACCGAATTAGACGAGCAGAACCGAATTTCGGTGCCTGCTGAAGTGGCGCGGGAAATACCGCCAGATTCCACTATAGAAGTTCGGATCAATATTCAATCGCCGAAGCGCTTGGGCCGAAACACTGGGGCTCTTGAATATTACATGCAGCATCCTCTCGATATACCTGGAATCTTGCCGTTCGATCGAGATTCTCTGTACGACCGCAGCATTTGAACTTCATCGACACTAACGTTATTGTTTATAGCATTATCGGGCGTCAATCGCCCGAGAAGCATCAGATTGCGATTCAGTTGCTTCGGGAACCAAACCTTATTTTGAGTTCTCAGGTCGTCAACGAGACTGTCTCTGCGCTACGCGGAAAGGAAGGCTTGGAGGAGGAGATCGTGAGAGCGATTGTGGACGACTTGTATTACAGATTCACTGTCATTGACCTGATAAGCGAGGATATCTTCGCTGCATTCGATTTGCGATCGCATTACAAGTTCAGTCTTTGGGACAGCCTTATCGTTGCGACAGCACTTCGTTCAGGCGTAGAGCGGCTTTATAGCGAGGACATGCAACATGGCCTTGTCGTGGAAGGCAGAATAACAATCTGGAACCCTTTCCAGTGAGTTCCCAAACATTCAAAATAACGCATGAATCTCCTGAAAATCGGCCACTCGCCCGACCCCGACGATGCCTTCATGTTCTATGGCTTCGCGGAAAAATTAGTAACCATTCCGGGATACGAGATTGACCACGTGCTCGATGACATTCAATCGCTGAATGTCCGCGCAATACAAGGCGAGCTGCCGGTGACGGCAATCAGCGCGCATGCGTACCCCTACGTCGCCGATAAATATTGGATCATGAAAACCGGCGCCTCGATGGGCGAAGGCTACGGGCCGATCATCGTTTCGAAAAAGTATAAGACGATGGCCGAACTCGAAGCCGATCCAAATGCGGTCATTGCGCAGCCCGGGAAACTCACCACCGCGAATTTATTGCTGCGCTCTTGGTTCGGGCATATCAAATCGGTCGAAACAGCATTCGATAAGATTATTGACGATGTGCTGGCTGGCAAGGTCGATGCGGGACTTCTGATCCACGAAGGCCAAATCACCTGGCAGGATTACGGCCTGAACAAGCTCGCCGATTTCGGAGAAATTTGGGCGGAGAAAACGGGCGGTCTTCCGCTTCCGCTCGGACTCGATTGCGTCCGAAAAGATTTGGGCGAGGAAATGGCGCGAACCGTCTCGCAGGCGCTGCGTGATTCGATCAAAGCGGCTTATGACAACGAAAAAGCATCCGTGGATTATGCCTTGCAATGGGGCCGTGGCATCGACGCGGAAACCGGCGCGCGCTTCGTCAAAATGTACGTGAACGACGTCACGATCGACATGGGCGAGCGCGGCAAGCAGGCGCTGGAATTTTTATTTCGGATGGGGGCGGAGAAGGGAATAATTCCAAATGTAAAAGAAGTCGAACTTTTCTGAAGAATCAGTTTAATTCTTGATATTCAAATTGAATTCACCGTTTGTAATAGATGTGGAATTTGTGCTCCGAAATGCCACTCCGCCAAAAGTAAAGGTGCCTTGCACATTAGATGTCGTTCGAGTTGCCAGGAAGAGTGTTCCATTATGTGCTATAAGCTCGTTGATACCTTCTCGGTAATCCCCGTTCGGCGTGCAGGAATCCGGCGCGGTTTGAGAGGAAGCTAATGTGACGCTAATCGTTATATTGCTATCGGTTCCAGAACCGGTCCATCCCATTAATACCATGCACGTACCGCTTTGCACTACCTCGGTCGAATCGGCGATCCATGGCGTACCATTAATGGTTGCTCTCATACCCAGGGGAATGGCATTATTCGGTTCGGTACTCGTCCGGCAACTATTAAGCATGAGTACAACGAGAAAAAATGCCGGAAGAAATCGATAGAGATGATTCATGGTTTTGTTTTTTATTGAGTTCCTAAGTTTAAAACACCCCAGCAGACCGAAAGTTACAAACTTTGACTACTCAAAAACTACCTAGTGGAACTTTCACTGTGAAACAACATGCCGCTTACCGCTCCGCGCTGGCCGGAATCACTTTTGCCTCTGCTTTCTCCTCGACCATCCAGGGCATGGCCGAGCCGATATTCGCAGCGAAGACATCCCATCGTTCCTCGTCGGTCCAGGAATCGAACCGGGCAGATTGCATGAGGCGGCCATCGCGGTCGCGAAGGAAACCCTGGTCAGTTTCGATAAAGGAATTAATTGCCGGATCCCATTGGCGCACGCGCAGCTTTTCATACCTGACGAAATATCTTTCGAAGCGGGCATCCTGCGAGGCGATGGAATAAATCGCGCCGAGTTTTCCGTCGATGGCCGTAAGAGCATACTGCCCACTCGGCACGTCATCGGTGTGGCCATGCGTGATGCTCTCATCGCAAGCGACCTGCTGCCCAATGAGCGCGCCTCGTGGCGTGACCTCATACGCCACGGCGCGCGACGTTTGCGGATCCTCCGCATCGCTTATGGCGAAGATGAGCATGGGAAGCGGGGACTCGCCAAAGTGCCCGAAGAAGAATCGCTCTTTTACGCCATGCGCGAACACGAGATAAACCTGGCTTCCGCTCACGGTATCACAAGTGGTCGTCCACGTCCGGATTCGGACCTCGACTTCGTTTTCCGGCAATTCGGTGAGGCACACCGTGCCATCGAATCCCTTCATTCGAATGTGGCGCTCGAACGAACGTTTCGCCGGCGTCGAGGCCGCGGCGGAAATGGCGAAGCATAGAAGAAGCGTGGAAATAAGGAGAAATCTCATGGTCTTTGAAAATTTATCAATCTACTAATATCGTCAATTCGAACGAGGAAGTCAAGTCGAATGACAAAAAACGGACAAAATGGCCTGAATTCGCCATTTTTTACGGAATCAATTTCAGGTGCGGTCAGCCATTTTATTCTTGCATTGCCGCAAAGTAAAACTAATTATTTCGCAAACGGATCATCGCGCTCGACCGTGTGGCGGCGGTAACTATCTCGGATATTTTGCGAAGGTAAACTCATCGACGGTGACCGGGTTGCCATGCGTGACAGCAATTCCGGCGGATACTTCGAGCGTAACCGTATCGGCGGGCAGCAGCGCGAGCGTATCGAGCATGGTCTCCGGTTGCCAGAATTGACTGTTCGTGAGATATTGCATTACTGTATCTTTGACTCCGCCACGCTCGCGTGTAATGCCCATCCACCCCGGAAGGCAAACCGTATTGGGATACACATATTTCGAATGGGACCACACGGTGAACGCATACACGCCGCTATCAAGACCAGTAAAGTCTCGCGTGATGTTATTGGAGACAGGTCCAAAGTCGACCGAGTGAAGCTTGAATCCCCACGTCCCGCCGCCGGAAGGCGCATCCTGCTCGAAATCAACCGTGTCGAAGACTTTGTTAAAGGTCCAACCGTTAAAGGAATGCCCGCCGCCGGTCGAATCGAAATTCGCATTGTGCAGCAAATACACGGTATCCGAAGAAGTTTTCGTGGTGTCGGGATTATTTGGAGATGGGTTCGTGGTGCCCGTGCAGGAGGCTAGCGCGTAACAGGCGAAAGCGCCGATTGCGAGCAATACGTACGACGTTATTTGTTTTGGAATCACGAGATTCAGGGTAATTTTTTGAATGTAATGTCGTCGAACCATAAGGGGTTCCCATGGCAACTGCTGTCGCACGCGCCGGAGGCGAGCATTAGCGTCACGGTGTCGGTTGGCAGGAGCGTGAGGATGTCGAGCAGTGTCACCGGATGCCATATAATGCTATCGCTGCTCGTCATGCTCGCGGTATCGCGCATTCCGTTGCGTTGCCGAATGATCGCGATCGAGCCAACGGGATTATAGGTGGTATCGGGAAGCGGTTTTTTCATCGTCAGCCAGACGGTAAAGGAATAAACGCCGCTCGTACAATGAATAAAACTCTTGGTAACGTTATTCGTCACCGGCGGCACATCGCTTTTGCGTAGCGTGATAGACCATGCGGTTGAATTTGTAGGCGGCCCAAAGGGATCGAACGTAATCGTATCGCCGGGAATGGAGGGATGGAACGTCCAGCCATCGAGCGAAGGAAGCCCGTTCGCCTGGAAATATTCGTTCGCCGGAAACGCCGTTGTATCGAAGACCGTGACCGTTTGCTCCGGCGCAACGGGATTGCTGCTTTTGCTGCACGAAGCAAGAAGAACAAATAATGAACAGAAAAAAAAGGCGAAGCGCGTATTCATTCTTAATTCAGTTATGGACCAATTTAAATAAATTTTTTTGTCATCCTGCAGCGGAGCAAACTTTCGCAACGCGAAAGCTTGCGGAGTCGAAGGATCTCGTGTGGCTTAGCAGTAAGGTGAACCACCAGAGATTCTTCGACTCCGCAAATCTCCGCTTCGCGGAGATTTGCTCCGCTCAGAATGACGTAATATCGAATTTGATTTCCGAACGAAGCGACTACAGCTAATTTAAATAATCCCAATAGCTTGCATTGAAACAATGGGTAGTGAAGTCAAAATTTCACTCGCGCCTATATGCACATCGAGCCGCGCTGAATCGAGCACCGCTGCGGGATATTCGCCATCGCCATATTCGGCGATGATGTCGTAGAGTGTTGTGCGCTCTGCCGGCGTATATCCAGCACTTCGAATAAGATCGACGGTTTCTTTTACCGAGGTTGTGTGAACGAAATTTGCGGAGGCATGGACATTCTCCTCTTCCAACACTCCGCCGAAATCATCAGCGCCGAAATTCAGCGCGATCTGTCCGATCTTTTTTCCTTCCGAGAACCAGCTTGCCTGAATATGCGGAAAATTATCGAGAAAAATTCTGGCAATAGCAATCATTTGCAGATAGCGAGTGCCCGTTGCATACGTGGGAATGATTTTTTCGAGCGGCGTATTGCCGGGTTTAAAACTCCAGGGAATATACGCCGTGAAGCCATGATATTCATCCTGCAAATCTCGGATGACCGATAGGTGCTCGATAATGTCCTCGTCCTTTTCGAGATGGCCATACATCATCGTCGCGGTGGTTTTGTAGCCGAGCTTATGTGCTTCACGCATGACGTTCAGCCAATCGGCGGTCGTCCCTTTTTTATTCGAGATTTTTTTCTTCACGCGATCGCTTAGAATCTCCGCACCACCGCCGGGGATCGAATTTAAGCCAGCCTCTTTGAGTCGCAAAAGGACTTGAGGGATCGAAAGGGACGAAACGTTGCTCATCCCGATGATTTCACTGGTCGAAAAAAAGTGTGGATGAATTTCCGGAACTTCTTCTCTTGTGCGACGGACCATTTCGGTATAATACTCGAACGGAATTGCCGGATTCACGCCGCCTTGCAGGAGCACCGTTCGCACGCCACGCTTCGCCGCGGCCTTGAAGCGCGCGATCATTTGATCGACCGAATAGGTGTACGCATCCTTATCGCCTTCGTGCCGGTAGAACGCGCAGAAGATGCAATCGACGTTGCAGACGTTCGTGTAATTCGGGTTCGAGTCGATGACGAACGTGACGCGCCGCTCGGGGTTTAGCCGGTAGCGCACCGCCTCGGCGAGTTCCGCGAGATCGAGGAGCGAAGCGTTTTGGAGGAGCCAGAGGCCCTCTTCGCGGGTGAGGCGTTCTCCGTTGCCAATCTTTTCCTTAAAACTTTCGATCATACTAAGCAATTTTTTCCAAGTGCTGATTCAACAAATTTTATTATACTTCCATGCTACTCCTTGCATGCTGCGAAACAGGTTCGCTCCAGAGAATTTGTTTGGGATGGGGCCTCCAGAGTCCAGGGTCTCGATGCTCACGATAGCTTCAACGGGATGGCGCTGAATATTATATTCCATCGAATATCGGGGAAATGGGTGAACGCAGGTGCTTGCTTCGAGGCCGTAGAGCGGGAGACGGGACTTGAACCCGCGACATCGACCTTGGCAAGGTCGCACTCTACCAACTGAGTTACTCCCGCATGTTGTAACGCAAACTTCCGTTTGCGACCCCGTCGGATGAATCGCAAACTGAAGTTTGCGCTACACCTTCGGTTTCCAGCCCTTTTCGATGAGCCGGTGGCCGATGGGGCATTCAGAACAACGGAGCTTTTGACAGAAGTTTCGTTCGAGCAAAAGCGCGCCTTGTTCCGAGCGCACGGAGCTAACATTTTCGCCTTCCAGAAGTTCCTGTTCGATCACGGCCAGGTATTTCGCGCTCGCTTTCGTCCGAGTTGATCCCCATTCTTCGATGAGCGCGCGTTCACGATGGCGCTGTCCTGCGCTTTCCGGATCCATTCGCAGCCGCGCGATTCGAGCAGGAAGTATTACATTGAGCCAAATCGCGGAGGCGCGCTCCTCACCCAAAAGAGATTGCGGCGCCGGCAACTTCGATGCAAAGGATGTATGTGATTCCCAGAATGAATGGTCGCCAAGCGTGACGGCCGGTCCGCGATCGAAGAACTCATTTCGGAAATTCCATTCGTCGCGGCTGAAATATCGCTCTGCCAGCATGGCGGCGAGCGCCAGCCGGCGGTGTGGGCTGTTCGCGGGACGAATGCGGAAGAACGCCCAATCATGCTCGGCGAGGACTTCCGGAAATCGCATAGATTGCTGAATGGAATTCCACAAAGCATTCAGTTCAATCAAATATTCGTTAGTCTCATTATCGAATTCGAGGGATGGCTTTGGCAGGAGTCCCGCGACGCCGAAGACAAGAGCTTCGAACGTGATCGAAGTATTTTCGGGAAAGGCATTCCGCACAAATCGCAAGCGCGAAATTGGCAGAAGCGCGGAAAGCTCGCGGAAGGGAACCCGATTTTGCGAATAGCCGAGCGCATCCATCGTGAGCTGATAGGTGCGTTCGAGAAGTTGCGTCTCGGATGCAATTTCTGAGTCCGGCAGTGTGAGCCGGTCGATCAATTCTTCGAGCCGTGCCTGTCCAAATTGTTCGAGCACTTTGCGCTTGAAGCGCATGGGCACGAGTATGTTATGCGGGAAGCAGGGAAGTTCGGGCGAGCGGTCGTACAGCCTGCGAAACAGCGCGTCCCATAAGTCCGCGCGGTTGAACGCGAGATTATCGCGGAGTACAAGCTGCGGCACCGGTGGGCCTCGATGCTCCTCCGCATCGTCTTCCAGCACAACATGGAGCACGACGTTCGAGTAGCGCGCATCACCCGCGTGCTCATGCGCGTGCCAGCCATCAGGGGTGATATGAAGTTCAACATCGCCGCTGATCTGAACGCCATCGAGCGCAATAGCCGCACCGAGAAAATCCGGGCCGCCCCGATGCATATTTTCCATTCCAGCCTCGATGATGGAAATGCTCGCTCCGTCCGCAAGGATAATCGGGGACACGAGAAAGCTCTCGTGCCCTTTCCAAATCTCGCGGAGAAGATGTTCGGGAATCATACGTATTTCATCGCTGCGGCGCGTGCGGCCTCCGCAAAATCCTTCCCTTTGGAAGCCGCGATAATTCCCCGGCTCACATTGACGATTGCGATGCCGTTGCCATTGGCCTCTTTCACTTCTTCCATCGTTCCGCCCTGCGTGCCGACGCCGGGAATGAGGAACGGCAGTTCGGGCGCGCGCTCCCGCAATGCGCGAAGCTCCTGTGGCTTCGTCGCACCAACAACAAGCCCCGCATTTTTTTTCGGCTCGTTCCATTCGCGCACTTTATCCGTGATTTCCTCGTAGAGTTTTTTTCCGTTTGCGAGATCCAAATATTCAAAATCCCGCGCGCCGGGATTCGATGTTAATCCGAGAAAAAACACGCCTCGATCCTCGCGCCGCAGGAATGGCTCGGCGCCATCGAAACCCATGAGCGGATTGATCGTGATCGCATCGAACGCGAACATCTCCTGATACGCATGGGCATATTTCTCGCTCGTCGCGCCGATATCGCCGCGCTTAACGTCGCCGATGGTCAGGATTTGTTTGGGAATGTACCCGAGCGTCTCCTGAACGGTCTCGTAAAATCGCTCGCCATAAGCTTCGTAATATGCCATCTGCAATTTATAGCAGCAAGCGAGATCGCTCGTCGCGTCGATGATGGCTTTGTTGAAGGCGAGGACCGGATTTGGTTCGTCATCGAGAATCTCGGGAAGTTTTCGGTGATCCGTATCGAGGCCGATGCAGAGCATCGAGCCGCTCTTTTTCTGCGCGGATGTAATTTTTTCGAGGAAGGTCATTGTATTCTTTTTTACAAAGATACGAAATAGGCGCGTGGGATTCCGTATTTTTGCAATGCTTCTTTCGCGGATGGCATTTTGATTTCGCTCTAAGCCGAACGACGTGACCCCATATATTATTGGCGCTGTACACCTGATTGCCGCTGTTACGACGGCCCCGCCGCAGGCCGATGGCTATCTCGGCGTGCTGCTCTATACGTTCGGGCTGCTGCTCCTGTTTTTTTTGCTGATGAATTTGGACCGGCGCTTTCGGGAATACATGGGCCGGTCGCTCGTGCGGCCCTTCAATTTTTTCGCCGATATTCGCGACCGGCGGCTTATTCCGAATGCGCAGACGACGCTGCTGGGCTTCATTCTCTCCGGCTCATTCGGAATCGCCGTTGCCACGCTCTTTCGCGGGTTCGGCAGGGATACGGGAGCGGCGCGCTATTTTTCGGCGTTCCTTCCCACTTCGATTTACACGCCAGCCGGCGGGCTTTCGCTAAACTACGCGGAGCTTCTTTTCTGGTGTACGGTTGCCACGTTTATCGGAATCGAGCTGCTCGCGATTCTTTTACGGTTTAGCGCGATGTTCATTCGCGGCCGCTATTATTTTGCCGATATGTTTAACATCGCGGTCTGGTCGCTAACCCCGCTCTGTTTTCTTTTGGCGTACGATCTTATCCTGCCGCGGATGGATATATCGCAATCCACCGCGCTGCTTTCGCTTCTCATTCTCGGCGTCATTCTGCTGTGGTCCTATATGCGATTCTTAAAAGGCGCGGGTGTGCTCTTCGAT
>DASRZC010000109.1:0-19947 GCA_035686785.1 Kapaibacterium sp. (SeqCode) | reverse complement strand
GCGCCTGCTCGAAGGCTGCATGATCTCGGATATCGTCGCCATCATCGGATCGATCGATCCGATCATGGGGGAAGCGGATAAATAAAATCGGGAAAATGCGCCCAATTCTTTTCGTTCTAATTATCATCGCGCTTGGCTCTTGCACGAAAAAGCAGGAGTCTTCCGCCATCGATATTACAAAATCAACTACAGGTGCTGGAAAACCCGATGATACTATAGCACCTTCTGTCTTCAATCGCGCTGAACGGGTCTCTGAGGAGATTGATCGAGATAATCGTGATGCTGAAGTTGATATTGGCTACCGGTGGAATGTAAAGACGCTTAAAGATAAAGATGCCGATTGGCTTTGGGATGTAGGAATGCCTTTGCAACACCGCGGAACCATAAATGACTTAATACATTGGCCTCGACCAGATGCTGTGAATAGCTCTACAGCTCCGCGTTATCAGAGTGCGGGAACTTTCGATTACCGAGATGAATCGAATGTTTGGTGCGTGGAGGGAAGAATCAAGCGATATGTGCATGAACCCGATGGGGATATTCACCTTATTCTTACTGATGGGCAAAATGATTTGGTTGTGGAAGTGCCTGATGTTGATTCCATGGATACTCGCGGTGAAAGAAAGTGGTTGCGGGAACAAATTTCAGCTGTCCATCTATGGCTTCAGTATTGGCTCAAAAATCCTTCCAGGACCAGGCAGCCGGTCGATAATGGAAATGTTTTGGTGATCGGGATTCCGTTCTTTGACGAGAGAGGAACTCATGCAAGCGGGCACACGCCCAATGGTAATGGTATTGAAATTCATCCATTGCTGGGAATCTCATATCCTGACGAGAATTAAATTTCAGCGAACGAACTAAGCTTATCCAGCATTATCAATTCCATGAAGACGAAGGCAAAACCATCGAAAATCCGAGCAACAAAGCCGCGAAATTTTAAACGGTCTAATGGTTTGAAGCAAATTAGGATGCTCCATGATTCCGATAACCCAGCGGAACAAGAAGTCTCTGAGATTATCAGTTCATTACGGAAAGAAGGACTTCTAACGAAAAAGAATGTTGAACCTCCGAATGTAGTGCATGGCAAAACTCCATACGAGCGAACGAAACATCTCCTTGAAGTGCTAACAGACCTTCCGGCCGATCTTTCGACAAATCCAAAATATTTGGAAGGCTTTGGCCAATGAGTTCGTATCAGATTATCGACGCAGGGCCACTGATTGCGTTGCTTAATCCTAAAGATTCTTATCATTCATGGGCTAAAGAGCAATTTTCAAATACTACTGCTGCGCTCTTGACTTGTGAAGCTGTCATAGCGGAAGCCGCTCATAATCTTTCACGCTCCCACTATAACGGCTTAAAGTTATTAATCGAGTTTGCTAATGCAGCGCCGATTCAAATTCCATTTAGCTATAGCCAGAACAGGGAAGAAATTTTGGAACTTGTGGTGCGTTATTCCGATGTTCCCATGTCCTTTGCCGATGCGTGTCTCGTTCGGATTTCGGAACTGTATCCTGACGCTCCGATTCTCACCCTAGACGCCGATTTTCTTATTTACCGTCGAAATAAGAATGAGCGATTGCCGGTAATTTTGCCGGAAGAACGATCTCGCTGAAACTTCCGAAATATCCGGTCGTATCCGGTTTCCGGAAACCAAAGTCACCTATTTCGGTTTCCTAAGCGCCGTTATGCCGTCAACCTCAACTATAGCTAAACAAGAAACAGACCTTCGCACTCGCATCGTCGATGCGGCGCGGGAGTTGTTTCTCGAGCATGGCTATTCGAAAGTCTCCGCGAGTGAAATCGCTGGCGCGATCGGTATCAGCAAAAAGACGCTCTACCGCGAATTCGCAACGAAGGAGGATATCCTTCGCGCCGTCGTGCTGCCGAAGCTCAAGGAATCGACGAAGCGCATCGATGCGATCATTGCGGATCGCGCGATTCCATTTCCGGAAAAGCTACAATTGGTTTTGAATATTATGGGCACACAGCAGCAGCGCGTCACGCCCGTATTTATTCGGGACATTTCCGTGCATGCTCCGGGTGTGTGGGGCGAAATTAAGGAGCATAAGCAAGCGCGGCTGAAAAAATTTGAAACGTTGCTCGAAGAGGGGATTAAGCTCGGCTTTTTTCGTTCTGATATTCCCCAGGAGGTGATCGTGCGGATGCACACAGCGGCTGTCGAAGCGTTAACGACGCCGCAAGCTCTCGGAGAGCTTCCATGCACTTCGCAGGAGGTGTTTCGAAATATCGTTACCGTAATGTTCGAAGGAATTCTGTGCGATGGGAAGCGAAAATCTTTCACTCGCAAACACGCCAAAACACTGGCGCAATAAATTTTCAGACAAGCGCAATAACTTCCACCTTTTATCGTCAATAACCGGAATGGCAGAAACCAAAACAGATCAACCGCGCGTCGCCCCGTTAAACAACGGGCAACCCGCGGATCGAGAGCCGCGCTCGAATGGCCGCCCCTCGGACTCGAATAATTCGGAACCCGATAATAACGGAAACCGCCCCAAAGCGAAAAAAGAAAAGGGGTTGTTCCAACGCGCGCTGCCGTTTATTTTTGGCGCGATCCTCGTGGGCGCCGCGCTCTATGGGTGGCATATTATTCAGTTCAATAAAGTCCATGAAGAAACGGACGACGCGCAGTTCGATGTCGATATTAGCCCGATCCTTCCGCGCGTTGCCGGTTATGTGCGGGACGTTTGGGTGAGTAACAATGACCACGTCGATTCGAACGCGGTGCTCGTCACGCTCGATACACGGGATTTAAATCTCAGCGTCCGGAGCGCGGAAGCGGCGGTTGAAAATGCTCAGGCGGCTGTAAACAGCGCCGAAGCTGCCGCGACCGCCGCGCGCGCGAACGTTGCGACGTCCGAAGTCAATCGCAATAAAACCGCGGACGATTTGACGCGCGCAAGAGGCCTTCTTGCCGGCGGCGCAATGACGAAAGAGCAATTCGATGCCGTCAAAGCAGCCGCCGAATCCGCGGAAGCACAACTAAAAAGTGTGAGCGATCAAGCGGCTGCCTCTGGGTCGCAGATTGCGATTGCGCAGGCGCAGGTAAAACAGCGGCAGGTCGAACTCGATAACGCGAACCTACAGCTTTCGTATGCGACGATCACGACCCCCGTCGCAGGTACGGTGGCGGAGAAGAATGTCGAGATCGGGGAATATATTCAGAAGGGCCAGCCGCTCATGGCTGTTACTCAGCCGGATATTTGGATCACCGCGAATTTTAAAGAAACGCAAGTGCATGATATTCACCCCGGCCAACCGGTGGTGTTTACCGTCGATGCCTATTCCGATTCGACCTTTCAGGGCACGGTGCAATCCATATCGCCGGCGACGGGCGCGAAGTTTTCGCTCCTGCCACCCGATAATTCGACCGGGAATTTTATCAAGGTCACGCAGCGCGTGCCGGTGAAGATACTGGTCAATCCGGGAAATTATGTAAAGACGCCGCTCCGCCCGGGCATGAGCGTGGACGTTACGATAACGACCGGGAAATGGTAACGTTGGAATCTATTCCAAACTGTCATCCTGAGCAGGGCGCCCTCTGGAGTTTTTCCGACCGAAGAGAGGAAAAACGGAGTCGAAGGATCTCATGTAGCTTGGCAGCCAGGTATACCGCAAGAGATCCTTCGACTCCGCAAAACTCCGCTATCGCTACGTTTTGCTCCGCTCAGGATGACATTTATAAACATACTCCGCACTTAGCACTTAGCACTTAGCACTTTCCCTCGTGGCAGAACAGGGTTTTAGGAAATGGATCATCGTCGTCGTCGTGGTATCGGCGGCGGTGATGGAATTGATCGACACCTCGATCGTGAACGTCGCGCTCACAAATATGAGCGCCTCGCTTGGCGCAACGATCGAGGACGTGGCGTGGGTCATTACGGCCTACGCGATCGCGAACGTCATTATCATTCCGATGACGAGCTTTTTGGGCGGCTTGTTTGGCCGGCGCAATTACTTTGTGTTTTCCATCCTGCTCTTCACCGTGGCCTCCTTTTTTTGCGGCAATTCCCATACCTTAGTGGAATTGATTTTTTTCCGCTTTATGCAAGGCATTGGCGGCGGGGCGCTGCTTTCCACTTCTCAGTCCATCCTCTTCGATACCTTTAGCATCCAAGAACGCCCGCTGGCAGCAGCCATTTTCGGGTTGGGCGTCGTTATCGGTCCCACGATCGGCCCGACGCTGGGTGGCTGGATCGTCGATAGCTATACGTGGCCGTGGATTTTCTTCGTCAATATTCCCATCGGCATTACCGCGGCCGTGCTTGCTTTTAATTACGTGAAGGAACCGAAGAACGAGCGAAAAGTGGGAGCGATCGACTGGGCCGGCATCGGGCTGCTCATTGTTGGGATTGCGTCGCTGCAATACGTCCTCGAGCGGGGCGAGACGGAAGACTGGTTCAATTCACGCACGATCGTGTTGCTCACGGCGACGGCGGTAATTGGGCTCATCCTCTTTGTCTGGCGCGAGCTGACGACGGAGCATCCTGTCGTGGAATTGCATGTTTTGAAGAGTCGAACGCTCGCCTTCTGCGCGTTCCTTACGTTTATCATTGGCTTTGGTTTGTTCTCATCGGTCTTTATCATTCCGGTGTTCGCTCAGCGGCTGCTGGGTTATGACGCCATGCAGACTGGGTTGCTGCTGCTGCCCGGCGCGATTGTAACGATGTTCGTGCTTCCCTGGGTCGGAAAAATTCAGCAAAAGGGAATGCCGCCACAACTCATGATTTTCATCGGGTTCTCGATGACGGCGCTCTACACCTTTATGCTATCGCAAATTAATCTTGAAGCGGGCTATTGGACATTTTTCACCCCGCTCGTCATCCGGGGAATCGGGCTTCCGTTCTGCTTTATACCGATCACGGTGCTCGCCGTTTCCGGGCTTTCGCCGCGCGATATTCCACAGGGCGTGGCGATGAACAATATGATGCGGCAGCTCGGTGGATCCTTTGGGATCGCAATCGTCAATACGTATCTCGACCACCGCATGATGATCAATCGCACGGCGCTCATCAGCCACGTTTCACAGTATGGCTTTGCGACACAGCAGCGATTGAATATGTTGACGCAGGGCTTTATTGCGAAAGGAGCGACACCCTTTCTCGCCAAACAGCGCGCTCTTGCTGCACTCGAAGGACTCGTAACACAGCAGACAATGCTGAAAAGCTTCCTCGATGTGTTTGTTTTTGTAACGATCTTTTTCGTGCTCTGCCTGCCGCTGATTTTAACCATCCGAAAAGGCCATGCGCCGGTAAGCGCGGAACTGGCGGCGGCACACTAATAATTTGAATTATGAAGTTAGCAATGAACCCCTTCCAACGGAATTTCTTAGGAGCGATGCTGATTTTTTCTCTCGCGCCCATCACGCGCGTCCTCGCTCAAAGCACCGATACGCTGACGCTCGCGCAGGCCGTGCAAATTGCGATTCGTAATTCTCCCTCCTTTGCCGAAGGCGAAGCCGCAGTCGATCGGGCGAAGGCACAGTATCGTGAAACCGAGAGCTACGCGTATCCGCAGCTTGCGGGCGATGCGAGTTACACGCGCATCGATCCCGTTATCTCGATCCCTTTTGGCAACCAGGTCTTCGTAACGGAGGCGAATAACAATTACAATGGGAATCTAAACGTGCAGCAGCCGCTCTGGTCGTTCGGCCGGTTCGAAGCGGAAGACAAGGTCGCGGAAAGCGGCATCAAAAGTGCCACCGATAATCTCGATCAATACCGCGCGCAAGCCGCCTATCAAACGACACAGGTTTATTATCAGGTACTCACGACCGATGAGGGATTGAACGTCGAACGCGAACAGGTAAGCGTGCTTGAAGGAAATCTTTCCGACGCACGAAAGCGCGTCCAGCAAGGCACCGCGACTTCGCTCGACACGCTCGATATTCAGGCCCGCATTTCGCAGACTGAGAGCCAGATCGACGAATTAGAATCTTCGCGGACGAAGCAGGTCTCGATGCTGCGCCGCCTCCTGGGCATGGCGCCAGGCACGCCGGTGAACGTCACTCGCCCACCTACAGCGCTCGGCTTGCCGGAGCAAGAAGATACCCTCCTTTCGATTGCCGAAAAACAACGCCCGGAACTTATTGCTGCCGAAGACGCCGAGAATACCGCGAAATTGCAAATTGACGCCGCGCGCAATAATAACGATGCACTCCTTACCACGAATGTCGTGGGTGGCGTGAAGGATGGTTACTTGCCGAATCTCACTCAGCCAAAACTAAATTGGGCCGGGACGGTGAGCCTGCATGTTCCGATCTTGGATGGCGGGCGCACGCACGCGCAAGTCGATGAGGCCGCGGCCGAATACCGCGCCGCCCAAGCCCGCACCGAGGATGCAAAGCGCGGCGTCCAAAGCGACATCGAGCAGGCGCTCGCCGATCTTCAATCGAGCCGCTCACGTTTAGGGCTGGTGAAAATTCAGATCGATCAGGCGCGGCAGGCATATCAGGTCGCGCAAGTGCGATATGAGAATGGTGCCGCAACGAATTTGGATGTCCTCACCGCTCAAAGCGCGCTCGAACAAGCCGAGTTGAATCAAGCGCAGCTTCTCTTCGGCGTCCAACTCAGCGAGTATAATTTAAATCGCGCGGTTGGGACACCGATGTGGTAGGTTGAAACAAAACGGAGATTCATGTGTTCTTCTGGTCGAGTTCCTGCCAGTCGATTTTGTTTTTCCCGGCAGATGCTCCGCAAATGCCTGCGGATGGAGTTTTGGATAGGGATGCCCGTAATGTCCGCCTCGAACGCGCCGCGCTCGCCGAGGCAATACGCCATGAGTTTCGCAAAAAATTAGATTCCTTTGAAATCGAGTTCGCGGTTTCTAAGGGTATTGAAGCTTATGTCGTAGATTCGAAACGAAAAACGATTGAAAACCGGTATGGATACGAACTTACCGCCGCACGGAACGATGCGAGAAAACAGCTTCGAAGAAAAAATCACGAGCGCCCCATGAGCGAAGTGACCGTGGAACCGGACGCACATGATATGACCGAACAGGAACTCGACGTTGAAGACCGACTCCAGAAAATACTTGCGCTATTGCCGAACGAAGTCTGGCGAACCGCATTCCGGTTGCACGAAGAGGGATTCGATGCGGAAGAAATTGCGGAACGTATGGACCGCTCGAAGGATGCTGCGTATCACTTAGTCGAACGGGCAAGGAAGCGGGCCGGGGAGATATATCTGAAATTAGGATTCCCCCCCCCAGCAATAGCCGCGCCAATCAACCTAAAAATAAATCAAAAAAATCTTGAAATCAAGTGGCGAATTTCGAGGGGGATTTGGCCCTATACCATAAACACTTTTTACCAAGGAAAATGATCATGAGAAAAGCGTTCAGTTTTACCTTTGTATTTTTACTCACAGCCGCACCGTGCTGGGCAGCAGGCAGCAATGATACGATTCAAGTACGGCTTCTAAGGTGCATCTTACCCGACTCAACTATTTTTTCATTTGAATTGGGCGAAATCGGTCTTTTGCAATCGTCAAGTTCCAAATTTGTTAACTTTGCGAATGCCGGCTCTGACCCGACCACGGCATTCTTCGTCTCGCAACCTTTCACTGTTTCAAGCACTACCGATACAATCTCATTCTATCGAATGATGAACTTTGACGATAATCGGATTCTTAAATCCGATGCTGAAGTCACCGACACTGCTGTTGTTGACTCACTTATTCACGCCTGGATGACAATCATGCTCAGCCGCGTAGTCAAACCAAGCGCGAGTTATTTTACCTCCTCCTCCAATGTGAAGATTATCACAGTCTTACGCAAGAGCTTGGATAGCAGCATCGCTATGAACCTCGATACCGTAAACTGTTACTTAAATGCCAGAGGAGAACTGCGGTTTAGCACTACGAATAACAGCCCTAGCCGAAGGATTATACCTATCGTCGCTAGCACGGGAACGAGTCTCTACCTGCAAACCTACATAGTGAGTAATCTTCCAGCAGGATCAAGCTTTACATACTATCCTACTGCGCTTCCTGAACAGGGTCCGGCAGACTCTGTCCTCTGTGGGTTCTTTCAGGACAATTGTTCTGGAGGCGCGTACAAGCCGATTGCACAAAGCGCTCGTCTTAATCCTATCCCGCTGGGTATTACCCTAATAGAAGTGACTCCTGCTCCCGCAAGTGAAGCATTGAAAGCAGAGGTTACGGCCGATGCACCGGGCAAAATTTCTTGCGAGATACTGAATGTTCTGGGGGAAATAGTTGCAAGTTCGGTTAATGATGTAGGTACAGGAACCTCGGACGTTGATTTTGATGTGCGCAGTTTACCATCGGGTACTTATTTCCTTCGATTGACAGATGGGAATGATGTAATTTCCAAAGGAATTACAATTTTGCACTAACCTTCCATAATTAATTCTTCAACTAATTTTCAATAGGAGCTAACATGAAAGTATTCTTTTTGTCATGCATCATCATCATCGGCTTTAGCTTTTGCGGTGTTAGTTCATCTCGAGCAGGGCTGGTAGTACTTGGTATCGGCCCGGTCGCGGGAACGGGTAATTGTTTTGAGCTCGAAGTAGGAATCACTGGTTCCGATGGTGGTATAACTGACGAAATACATGGTTATTGCTGTGTATTAGGAGGCGAAGTCGGATGTGGGGGTTTTGACGAAGGTTCGGGCTGTTTCCTTTATTTGCCAGACGCGCCAAAGGAATGGATGGCTCTGCTTTCAGAACTTATGAATCATAGGAACGCACTTAGAATTCGAGGAAGTGCGTTTGATCGAAATTTGCCTGTCTTCAACAAACTTGTCTTCAACAAAAGGATTTCATCGTGTCGATCCTCAAATCATCAGGGTGAATATGGTGTTCGCTTTTCATCTCGATCGTCACGATCGCTTCCGCGATCTCTTTGGTATGCGTGATCGAAAGCTGAAGCACGAAATCGCCGTCGATAATTTTACGCGCGCGTCCATTCATTTCACCTCGTAATTCGAGAAACGGGCGACCGGACCATTCCTTCAACACGCATACATCCCGCCAGGTAAATCCGCGCCGAACGCCGGTCCCCAATGCCTTTGCGAAGGCTTCTTTGGCGGCAAAGCGCGCGGCGAAATGTTCCGCGGCATGGGGACGGCCTGCGCAATAGCGGATTTCGTCCTCGCAATAAATCCGCTTCACGAATTGATCGCCATACGTCGCAATCGACCGCGCGATGCGTGGTACTTCGATGGTGTCGATGCCAATTCCGAAAATCATATTAACGAGCCTTCCATACTGTCATTGCGAGGAGCATCCTTCGACCGAAGGGAGAAGGATGCGACGAAGCAATCTGTAGTTCGACGCAAAAAGATTGCTTCCCTCGATTCCTCGGGGCCGGATTTTATTCGTTCCACTCTGAAAATTCTCCTCGCAATGACGGAGAAAAATTGTGTTCATCCGTTCTGTTCATCCACGATTGCAATAAGATCGGCAATGTCATGCAGGTCAAAATCGGCGCCGTGATCTTTGGTGCCCTGTACATCGCCGTAATGGGCGAAGGCGGTCTGCATGCCGACGGCTTTGGCGCCGGCGATGTCCCGCTCGGCCCAATCGCCGACCATCAGCGCTTCCGAAGGCGGTGTTTGAAGTCGGTCGAGTACGGTTAGGAACGGCCTCGCGGAAGGTTTTCGCTCGCCGGTTTCATCGAACGTGACCGCCATAGTAAAGATATGATGGAACCCAATGTGGCAAAGCCTGAGCCATGCTTCACGGCTCGGCGCATCGGTTAGCACGGCGAGCTTAATGCCGCGCCGCAGAAGCTGCATGAGCGTGGCGGTCGCATGGGGATAGGGCTTGAGCGCCGCTTCCCGCGCGCGGCGATACGCGATAACTCCCGCCGCGAGAATGCGGTGATCGATCTTGTTGAATACTCCGAAAATCAGATCGTCGAAAACCTGCTGATATTCGATGCCGCGTTCCTTATAAATGGCGTCGATCCGCGATTTGATGTCCGCGCGTTCCAAATCGAGGCCGGCATCGAGCATCGCGTCGATGGCGGCTTCGATGGCCTGCCGCTTCATCGCCATGAAATCGACGAGCGTGTTATCGAGATCGAATACGATGGATTGAATCATGCCGCCCGTTGGATTAACAATTGTATTCTGTCCAATTCCGCATCGCTCATTCTCGGGCCGTCATGCGTTGTGAGATAGCCTTGGTACTGCTCGCTGAATTCGTCGTGCTGACTAAGAATAGGCTTCCACTCGCCATCCGAAATACCATGCATGGGAATAAGCTTCACATGCGCATGATCGATTCCCATTCCTTCCATGACAATTCCGGTTCGCTTGGTTCCCAATTGCTTATCGAGTATCAAAGCAAGTTCGCGCGCGGTAGAAAGTAATTCGAGGAAACGCTCTTCGGGAAGCGATGGAACATAGCTGGGAAGGTGCTCACGAGTCGCAAGCACCGTAAAACCCGGCGTGTTCGGAAAGGGCGTAAGAAAAGCGACGTGGTTATCATCCTCATAGACGATCCAATGTTTCGCCTTCCCCTCGATTAGGCGGCAAAAAAAACATTCGTCGTTATGCATGCAGTTTTAGTTTATCGAAGCTGTGTTGAAAATGGAACACGGCGCGCTACCTTCCAATTCGATCCAGAATTTTATCGTAGTCAGAATGCGATCCGATCCAGAACCGTACAATAACATTACCCTCCCGCTCACCCAGCGCGCGCCAATCGTTTCCAACCCGCACGGAGTAAATTGGCTCGACGGGATTGACCCGCTTAAATTCGAGGCCGGGATGATGTGGATTATTCATCCAAAGACGGTAGTTCTTTCGCGCAAGATCCTGAACCTCCTGGGGTAACTCGGCGAAGAGACGGCGAAAGCTTCCTGCAAGATGTGAAATCACAACTCATCCCAGCCCATTTGCTTTGTACGGCCTGCATGATATTCTTCGAGAGCTTCGCGGCCCATGCGTGCAAGTTCATCCTGCGATTGATCGAATGCTCGCTGCCAGCGGACTTCCGATTCAATTTCGGCGATGAATAATCCTCCCAATTCATCTTGGACATCGGGAGGCAATGCCGCGGCTCGCTCGAATGCTTGCGCCATAATTTGTGTCATAATCCGAAGTTTTAACCCGCTCCTTATTCCAGCGGTTCCGATTGAGCGTTATTGTCGAATTTCGAATTGCAGTCCATCATACCCCAGCCTCACATGCTCCGGCAAATCACGCTCGGTCGTTTCGTGCATCACATCGTGGTTCATGTGGGTGAGGTAGGTGATTCGCGGGGCGATGCGCTCGGCTTGAATCACCGCTTCCGAAATCGAGAAATGGGTCGGGTGTGATTTGAATCGCAGGCCATCAAGAATGAGCGTGTCAAGCCCCTTCAATAATGCAAACGACGGTTCTGGAATCTCACTGCAATCGGTAAGATAGGCGAAATTCCCAATCCGAAATCCGAAAATCGGCATGACGCCATGCAGGATAGGAACCGGAATAATTTCGAGGCCGCGAATAGTAAACGGCTGCTCATCAATTACGGTGATCTTCACTTGCGGAAGGCCGCCGCCCGTTTGCTTTGCCGCGCCAAAGGCATAATCGAACGTTCGCTCAAGCCGCTCGGCAACGGATTCGGGCGCGTAACACTCCGGGGCTTTTCTGTTTAGGAACTGGAACGCGCGAAGATCATCGAAGCCGCCAATATGATCGTAATGCTCGTGGGTATAGAGAATTGCTTCGAGGTGCGTAACCTTATGCGCGAGCATTTGTTGCCGAAAATCCGCGCTGGTATCGATCAGGATATTATCGTTCCCACGCTCGATAAGCGCGCTCACCCGAAGCCGCTTATCGCGCGGATCGGTCGAGCGGCAGACGGCGCAGCCGCAGCCGATCATCGGCACGCCCGTCGAGGTGCCCGTGCCCAGCAAGGTGATTTTCATCGGCTAGAACTGTGATTCATTTGATTAGAGTGATTCTTGTGATCGGCTGCGATGTTTCAAAAAATCGAATTATGTTCCCATCACGAAAATCACACGAATCATAGTTCAGACGGGTTTCGCGATTTCCTCCTCGATGGCTTCGCGTAGCGCCGGGCGAATAAAGTTATTATCCAGCCCATATTCATTCAGCCCGAGCGCGAGCGTCCGGATTTTCTTCGGCACCGTGAACCGGCGATTGATAACGAGCAGCCGCTCCTCGCGGAGCAGGCAAAACCCGCCATCGAAATTTCCATTCTCGAACCGCAGCTTAATTCCAAGCTCGGCGGCAAGTCCTTTTAATTCTTCGAATAATTCTTCGTGGGTCATCAGCTAAGATAATGAGTGGCAATATTTTTACAGAACAACAGAATAGAGGCTGGATTTAGTTGACCTAAGATTGCGATCGCCGGGCATGAACTATTAGGGGTGGAAATGAGTATAGCTTATAGGTGAAATGGCGGATAGCTCTACCGTAAGAAGTAGAACGCGAAGCGGTTCCATCCAGAATGCTTTCAATAATAATGGGCGTCTTATGAAACAGAGACTTGTCTTCCTCGTTTTCGTTTTGGCTTTTACGCTAAGCTTAGCACCATTCGTGCATGCACAATGGGTACACGCGGGTGGTCCCGTGGGTGGTGGCGATGTTACGTCGGTCGCCACGCTTGGAACGAATGTGTTCGCCGCAACACTCAACGGCGTGCTCCAATCGACCGATAACGGTGCGACGTGGGCTCCCGTGGGCAATGGCCTTCCGAGCCAGGGCATCGCCAAATTCACCGTGAGCGGCTCCTATCTCTTCGCCCAGTCCAATTTTACCGATAGTCTGTTCGAGTCGGTCGATAGCGGTACAACATGGTTCCCGGCGAATCCGTACGCGATGGGTCCCCTGACATCGATCGGCGGCGATTTATTCACCGGAGGCAGCGATGGCGTTTCGATTTCCACGGATGGCGGCGCGCAGTGGAGCACGGTCAATAACGGCATACAAATGTTCACGCCCGCGCTTTCGCAGCTTACGAGTTCGCTTGGCGCGATTGCGGCAAGTGGCAATAACCTGTTTATCTCCGGCGATGAAATCTATCGCACCGGCGATGGCGGCGTAAACTGGACGCTCGTCGATAGCGATGCCGTGCTTCGTAACTTCACGACGTTTGCCACGGACAGCTCCTCCGAACTATTCGCCGGTAATTACAGCGCCAATGGCCGCGGGCACCTTTATAGCTCGACGGATAACGGTTCCACTTGGCTGCCCGCGAGCAGTGGGCTTGTTGCGCCTTACCTTTCCACGCTTGCCACGAGCGGCTCGAATGTCTTTGCCGGAAGCTGGTATGGCGTCTCGCGTTCCAGCGATAACGGGGTGACATGGACGAACCTGACTACGGGAACCCTTATTGATAGCGGGATTAATTCCCTTGCCGTACTTGGCTCCAATGTGTTTGCCGGAGGCTATGGGATTTACCGCTCCTCCAATAATGGAGCGACGTGGAAACTCGTCGATCTCGGTTTGAACGACACGCTCGTCGGCCCTATTGCCGCGGTGGGCAACGCACTCTTCACCGGTTCGTGGAGCACGGACGTGAGTGGCTACTACCAAAGCGGCGGAATTTACCGCTCGACGAACAACGGAGCAACGTGGGTCGAAGTCTATTCCGATGCCTACGCGTCGGCGTTTACCACGGTAGGCAGCGCGATTGTCGCAACGTTGTATCCCTACGGCGCCGTTATTTCCACCGATAATGGCCTATCGTGGAATTCCATCTCCACACAATTAGGATCGTACGTTTATCCCAATCTCCTTGCCGCCTCTGGACAAGACCTCTTCCTTGGCAGCACCGGTTCCTCGAACTATGGTTCCTACAGCTTTTCGCTCTATCGTTCCACGGACGGTGGCACCACATGGATCGATTGGGCCTCGCAGTCGAATTATGCTTCCGTTTCGGCCCTCGTCACAGTCGGCACGGCGCTCTTTGCCGGCGTAACTAATTCCCAGCAGGATGGCGGCGTGTTCCGCTCGACCGATGATGGCGCAAACTGGACCGCTACGAATACCGGCCTCGTGGATTCGAACGTTCGCGTATTCGGCACGGCCGGCACGACGCTCTTTGCCGTAACGATGACTGCGGGTGTCTTTCGCACGACCGATAATGGCTGGAGTTGGAGTTCCGCAAACAGTGGTATTACCGATAGCAATGTTACCGCCTTTGCCTCGACCGGCGCGAATATCTTTGCCATGGCCGATAGCAATATTTTTCGTTCCACGGACAATGGATCGAGTTGGTTGCCACTAAGCGGCGGCCCCATGGGGCAAATGATCTCCGGCATCACCACGAGTGGAATCAGCCTCTTTGCCAGCACGAGCGCCGGCCTTTACCGCTCGGACGATTACGGTGCAAGCTGGACTTCGCTCGGCATTATCAGTCCGTCGATCCTCTCCCTTACGGCCATAGGTAACGATCTCTTCGCGGGCGGCGCGGCCAATGGTTCCAGCAATGGCGGCGTCTTCCGCTCGATGGATAATGGCACAAGCTGGGTTGCTCTCGATAATGGGTTACCACCGGCCTCGAATGTTTCCACAATTGCAACGATGGGAAGCATTCTTTTTGCCGGAGGGCCGGGAAATGGAAATTATTATAACAGCAATATCTCCGGTGGTCTCTACCGCTCCTTGGATTTAGGAGCGAGCTGGGATACCGTTAGCTTCCAACAGGGTCTGGACTCGAGCGGAATTTTGGGCGCGGGCGACGTCACGGCATTCACCATAAGCGGTTCGAATATCTTCGCGGGGCTTGGGTACTACGATGGATGCAGCGGATCATACCTGGATGGCATCCTCGTGCGCTCGACAGACAGTGGAATGACGTGGAAACCATCCGACGTTGGGCTTGGGGGATCGTCATACAGCTCCAGCGTCTATACGCTGGCCGCCAATGGCGCCGATCTCTATGCCGTTACTGGAGACTATGAAGGCGGCGTGTTCCAATCGGAGGACAACGGCGCCGACTGGTATCTGGTGAATTCGGACCTGCTTCCCAACTCGTTTGCCTTTATTGGGACGGTGGAGTTCGCCGGTGGATATTTCGGTGTCTATCGCTCGATGGATAGCAGCGTGACATGGCAACGCGTGGATTTCGGCCTGAGCGATACGGGCGTCATGGCGCTGGCGACGGACGGCAACCGGCTGTTTGCCGCAACCCCCAGTGGAATCTTCTTCTCCAATGATTATGGGACCCGGTGGAAGAGCATGAGCAGCGGCCTTCCGCAGACCACTATCGAGTGCCTGCTCGTCAGCGGTAACTATCTTTATGCTGGCACGAGCAACTCTGGCATTTGGCGGCGCCCACTCTCGGATTTCCCGATGGTTACGGCTCCTTCCTCCGTGAATCAATTGGAGCTTTCGAGCGATCTCGCGCTATCGCCGAATCCGTCGGAAGGGCTGGTCAGCGCATCCAATGCCGCCAACGTGACAAGGGTGTCGGTGCTGAACCTTCTCGGCCAGAGTGTCCTCGAATTTGAGAACCCGGGCGCTTCGATCTTCACGCTCGATCTTTCGAAACTTCCATCGGGAACCTACTTCGCGAGAATCTCGGTCGGCGGCGAAGTCATAACGAAGAAGATCGTGAAGGAATGAGATAGCCGGTTAGCATTACTCTTGCATAACCCCAAATAGCCGGTCTGGGAGCATCGGCAGCGATGCTAAGGAAACGGAAACGCATTTTTCGTGTGCCGGATGGGTTTGGTAGGTATGGTTCGATATGCTCTCATCATATTGCTGGGCGCGGCGGCATCGTCAGCGCTCCTTGCGTCGTGCTGCGAGCCGGCACATAAAAATTCTGCGCCCTACGTTGTGAACTCGATGTTTCAGGAGGTCTATGGCCGCGACATCGACCTTGCGCATCAGCAGGGCAGCGTTCCCGATTCCGCCTATTTCCCGATCTATACCTTCGGCATTCAAAATACCGGCACGGACGATGACGTTTTCACGCTCCAGCTTCGCGCAAATGGAGGGGGTTTCGATATTACTCGGCGTGTCCCTGCCGGTCAAGTGGTGCTCTTCCGAACGCCGACGGCGGTGCTGGATTCGATCACGTCGAATGAACAATTCTCCTATGTCATCACCGATACGAACCCGAATATCGACGAGATTTATAAGTGGATGTCATTTCAAACGACCGATTCCGCGGAAATCCACAGTTTGAATCCCACGCTCTCGATCGTCTATGGCGCGATCGATAACGGTCCCGAAGGCTGCAACACTCCCGCGAGCACCACAAGCGAGAGTATCGACTCCCTGCCAAAGCGATAGCCGTTACCGTGCGATAAAAACTACGATTGCATTAACAATCTCACGCGCTCCATCTCCTGGTCCGCCGCGAGGAAGACGAGCACATCCCCCGGCTCGATGCGCGTCCGCCCGGTGGGAATGAGCGTCGCCCCGTCGCGGTGGATGAGCATCACGATTGCGTCCCTCCCCAGGCCGAGCGACATAATAGTGCGATCGACGATTGGGGATTCTAAGGGAACAATTACATCCGTCAGTTTTCCATCGCTGGAGAGCAAGGCTCCCGACTGGGCGTGATGCATCTGGCTGGGAGTCAATGGTTCTGTAACGCGGAGCCGGCGCGCGACAAACGGCAGCGAAATGCCCTGCACGAGCACCGAGAGCAGAACGACGAAAAACACAAGATTGAATATTAAATCCGAGGCGGCGACACCGGCATAGAGCGTGAGCGTGGCGAGAATGATCGGAACCGCGCCGCGCAGTCCCAGCCAGGAAGTCATCCATTTTTCGCGCGCGGTAATTTTGGTAAATAGTAGCGTGCCGAACACGCTGGCAGGCCGCGCAAAAAATATGAGGAATGCGCTCGTTAAAATTCCAAGCCCGGCGATGGGCAGGAGTTGCGATGGGTGCAGCAGCAGTCCCAAAGCAAGGAACATCACGATTTGCAGAAGCCAGGAAAATCCCGAGTGAAACCGCACGAGGCTGCGCTTGTGATAAAAGCGCCGAGTGTTCGCCACCACGCCGGCAATATAAGCGGCGAGGAACCCGCTGCCGCCGAGGACGCTCGCGATCGCGAAGGTGAGCGTGGCCAGCGCGAGCGTGAGCGGGGGATAGAGGCCTTGCTGCTCCAGGTCCAGTGTATTGATCGTCCACGGAATGATGCGGCCCATGATGAGGCCAACCGCAGCGCCGATTCCCATTTGCAGAAAAAAAGTCGGGACGAGCGACCACAGCGATGCGCCCGGAGTTTTGATAAGTTCGATGAGCGCGAGCGCGAGAAAAACGGCCATCGGATCGTTCGTCGCCGATTCGAGTTCCGCGCGCGGCGCGAGGCCGGCTTTGAGTGAAAGATCGCGGGAACGAAGAATGGAAAAAACCGCCGCCGGGTCCGTGCAACTAATGATGCTGCCGAAGAGCAGCCCTACGAGCCATGTTGTATCGAAAAGATACCGCACCGCCGCGGCCACCAGCATCGCGCTGATGAGGAGTCCGATCGTCGCCAGCAGCAAGCCCGATCCAACGACCGGCCTCAAATCCTTCCAGTTCGTTTCGAGGCCGCCATCGAAGAGGATATTGATGAGGGCAATCGTTGCGAGTAATTCGATGACGTAAGGATGGTCGATCGAAAGCTTGCCGATCCCCTCCGGCCCGGCGAGAATACCGACAAACAGAAACACCACGAGCGCCGGCACGCTCAACCGTGAGCTGACACGGCTGAAGACGATAGCCGCCAGCAAAAGTCCCGCGCCGATGAGAAGTTGCATCTGCATAACGTTCGGGATTCAACGAAATGTCGCGCAACGAAGTGCGACATTTCGAACTCGGGGTTGGTATATCTAAAAAAATGAGGGCGATCCTGATTGGAATCGCCCTCGAAATCAACAAACGAATTGCCGTTTGATTTTTAAAACCTAAAATGCGCGAAGGCTTTATTGGCTTCGGCCATGCGGTGCGTGTCGTCGCGTTTTTTGACGGTCGCGCCTTCGCCGTTGCTCGCGGCCAGGAGTTCGCCGGCTAAACGTTGCGCCATCGACTTTTCTCCGCGCGCGCGGCTATACGTGATGAGCCAGCGAATGGCAAGCGCGGTCCGGCGATCCGGGCGGACTTCCGTGGGAACCTGATACGTCGCGCCACCGACGCGGCGGGAGCGCACTTCGAGGAGCGGGGAGGCGTTCGTCATCGCCTTCTTGAATACGTCGATACCCGGCTGGCCGCTCTTTTCCTGAATACTGTCGAGCGCGTCATACATGATCCGCTGGGCAATCGACTTTTTGCCGCCCAGCATGAGGGAGTTGATGAACTGCGATACCAGTGTATCGCTGAATTTCGGATCGGGGGTGCGGGGCCGGCGCTCCGCGGTGTGTTTTCTCATGATTCGTTCTTACTGTTATTTTTATAATTGAGTCAATCGGCAGCTTGAAATAATTCGTGCTTTCCGTTAACCACCCCTTCGATTATTGCTAATTGAAGGTCCTTATTTGTGTCGTCCCTTCGGGACTTAAAAACTTATTTGTAATTTTTCCGGGGACTCACGTCCCCGGCTATTTCATTCCGTCCCTTCGGGACTAATGCACTCGCCGTTCGGTACTCGCCGTTCGCCACTCACTTAGGCTTCTTCGTCCCATATCGCGAGCGCCCCTGCTTGCGATTCTGGACGCCCTGCGTATCCAGCGTGCCGCGGATGATATGATAGCGCACGCCTGGCAAGTCCTTAACTCGGCCACCGCGGATCATGACGATCGAGTGCTCCTGCAAATTATGTCCCTCGCCCGGAATATAGGCGGTCACTTCCATGCCGCTCGTAAGCTTCACGCGCGCCACTTTTCGGAGCGCGGAGTTCGGCTTTTTCGGTGTGGTCGTGTAAACACGGGTGCAGACTCCGCGGCGCTGCGGGCTGTTCTTCAATGCCGGGGATTTCGACTTATAAGTCAGCTCTTCCCGGCCCAAACGCACTAATTGATTGATCGTCGGCATGAATGGTGGCTAAAAATGAATAGATACCTTGCTCTGCCCGAGTCAAGGCGGGCTGGTAACCGCATGATTCGCGATTCAGTTCAAAAAAAACTGGATGTGTAGGGGCAAGCCCCAACTTGCCCCCACTGAGCGGGCAAGCTGGAGCTTGCCCGTACACACAGAATTGGAACAGAATCCGCCATGCCCCGGTTGAAACCGTATCGGCGGCCTCTCGTACCTCTTTCCACCTGAATTTCTTAACGAATCCATATCCTATCGACTCCTTGTGACAACGTGAGCCGTGGCTGAACACTTTTTCTGTCGCGGCTTTTGGGAAATAACACTGCCGGTGGTGGCTTGCCCGAAAGGCGCTGGCCTCATTTGCTTCGTCCGGCGTTTGGGTCGATTACGGTTTGGTGAGAAATTTTTCGAGCGATAATTGCATCGGGGAGCGAAAGGTATGGCCGGCACCGCCGCTGCCGATACTCATGGCCGTGCTATTGGTGCTGGTTTCGCTCTCGCTCGAGTCCTGCCTGAAACGGCCCATCGAAAAATCCACGGCTACGCCAGGCACGGTCGATACCGGCACCGCCGCGCAGGATACTACGAAAGGCTTCCTCTCCGAGCAATACGATTCGCTCTCTCATAAATTCACCAGTTTTTTTCATTCCCTGCTGCCGCCCGGCAAGGACACGACGCATGGCGTAGCCGTCGTCTCGACTCCCCCACCCCCAATCACGCCACCCGCAGCCACCACGCCGCCGCCCGCGTTGCCCGGGTTCCTCAATTCGCCGATTAAGCGTGAACTTCAGTTCGATTCGAGCGGAAACGTCACCCAGCGCGATGTCTTTTTAGGCAGCGATGTTCGAACGCCCGTTACCACGCCGCTCGAAGCCTATCTGCAAGCCGAGGAGCAGCAGCAGATCACCAACGGTTTCGAAGCGGCAGTCCATCACGAGATCGATACCGGCACGACGGTCGATCAGCAGACCGGCATTCTTGGAAATTACAACTCGATTTCCATTCCGATCCCGCCGAGCATCG
>DASRZC010000108.1:0-13362 GCA_035686785.1 Kapaibacterium sp. (SeqCode) | reverse complement strand
TAAGACGGGGAAATGTTCGAAAACCTGACACGGGTCGGTGTACCGTGAAGCTCAGGCTTTCCAGCCTGAGCACGCGCTTTCCAGCGCGTAAGCTCGGGGGAGTGGGAAGCAGCGACGGGCTTGAAAGCCCTGGCTCAGGCTGGAAAGCCTGAGCTACACGGGCCACATTGAGTACACGGCTGTTGTCAGGATTCTCCCCGCCCATCCGTCTTGTTCGTATCTTTAACTTTTTGAACGATCAAAATGATGAAAGTTCGTCTGTTTTCCGTACTCTGCGCCGCCTCGCTCATTGCGCTGGCAAGCTGCCGGGACCATCTGACTGGGCCGAATAATACTCCGACCGTTTCGGATACCATCGCGTATTGGGCCTTCGATGGAAATTTGAAGGATGTGACGGGGAATGGACATGACGGCACAATGCCTGGAACGATCCCAATTTATGGCCCTGGCCGGTTCGGCAATGCGAATCATGCTCTTGTTCTCGATGGGCAAGTGCCCGTGGTCGTTGCGGATAAATCCGATTTAGATTTTACAGGAGGCGATTCATTCACGATTATCGCTTGGGTAAATACGACGGACACCACATTCTCGGATGTTGTCGCAAAGGGCCCGCAGGATGGATCAGATCCTGGATACCAGCTTGGGATTTCTGCGCCCTTACACAATAACTTAGCATGGGCATGGGCAAACATCACAACGGCAAATGTGGGAACAAATTGGACTATGAGAGGAATCAACCCACCGAACATTACCGTCTCCGATGGTTCTTGGCACATGCTGACTCTCGTCGTGACAGCACATTCCGGAGCAGCTCTTTATACAGACAGCGTGCTTGAGGGAACGTTAACCGATGCTGGTCTTGAGCCTGAATTGCGTAATACTGCGTCACTTTTGATTGGCGGGGAACCTACGCACACGACGTTTTTTCAAGGTTCAATCGAGGAAGTCACAATCCTACATCATGCACTCGATCCCGTAGATGTTGCCGCCCGTTTCCACGAAGGCGGCTGGTACGAGCATAGCGATACGGTGACGACACCGCCCGCAACCGACTCGATTTGGACGCCAGCCAATACCGGCACTAGCGATAATCTCATCGTCGGCCAGTTCGTCAATTCGACGACCGGCTTTGTCTCCGGCGCGAATGGGACGTTCCTCGCGACGGTGGATGCGGGAAGCACCTGGATCCAGCGTACCTCTGCTCCGGTGTTTCAAAGTTCGATTGGCGGGGTTATTTACGGCATTTCATTCTTCGACGCGTCGACGGGCTTTGCCGCTGGCGAGCAGCGCGATATTTCGGAAACAAACGACGGCGGAATAACGTGGACTGCGATGAACACCGACAATGTGCCACAAACGGACCTCATCCGCTCACTTTATTTTACCAATCGGAACACTGGCTTCGCTGGCACCACCGACGCTTATGCCGCGCCCTCCGGTTCGATTTGCGAGAGCTTCGATGGTGGCCAGACATGGAATAAAATATACCAGACGAGCGGCGGCATTTATAACATCGATTTTAATTCTTTCACGAATAATATGGATGGCGTCGCGTTGGGGCGTTTCGGAGTCGTTTATTGGACGAGCAACGGTGGGAGTAGCTGGAATGAGGGTACATCCGACCAGCCGACCTCGCTTCTCACGCATAGTACCTTCACGAGCGCGACGACGGGTTTTGCCGTTGGCGCGATCGATCCCGGCAACACGATTGGCTTTATCCTTCGCACCGATGATGCCGGTCACACCTGGCACACCGTCTATACTTCTTCCACGCTTGCGCTCGCGGGCATTGCGAGCAACGGTGCTGGAACGATTACCGCCGTGGGAGTCGACGGCATTGTTGTCGAATCGACCGATGGCGGCACGACCTGGGCGCAGAGCTTCGCGGGAAGCAGCCGCTGGACCGACATCCGCTACGCGAGCCAGCATCGGGCCGTGCTCATTGGAGACAATGGGAACATCGACGTGCGCGATAAGTAATTTTTAGAACGATTCATCAGAATCCACTTTTTCCATTCAACAATCAACATATTCATGTCTAAACATCTCATTTCCTTGGCGATTTTCGCCCTCGCTTTTGCAAGCTGCCGCAATAATTCCACCGGCCCCACGAATACGAATAGCGGTGACTGGACCGTTAGCTCGTCCGGGACGAGCAGCAGCCTTGTCGTTGGAGAGTTCATCAATTCGACGACGGGTTTTGTCTCCGGCACGAACGGCACGTTCCTCGCAACAACGGATGCGGGAAATACTTGGAGCATGCGCTCGCCCGCGCCGGTGTTTTCCGGTTCGGTGACCGGCACAATTTACGGCATTTCATTTTTGGATGCCACGACCGGCTTTGCCGCTGGCGACCAGCGCGATATTTCCAAAACCATCGACGGCGGAATGACCTGGCAGCCGATGGATGCGAGCAATGTGCCGCAATCGGACCTTATCCGTTCGATTTATTTTACCAATCGCACCACCGGCTTTGTCGGCACTTCGGATGCGTACGGGAATGCATCCGGCTCGATTTGCCAAACGAAGGATGGTGGCCAAACGTGGAACCCGATTCTCACGACGAACGGCGGAATTTATAACATCAATTTCATTCCTGGCACCAACGGACAAGATGGCGTTGCCCTCGGACGCTTTGGGGTCGCCTATTGGACGAACGACGGCGGCACGACCTGGACGGCCGGAACCAGCGATCAGCCGAATGCACTGATTGTTCGAAGCACCTTTCTGAGCGCAGCCCAGGGCTATGCCGTGGCACAGGATATTTCGGGTTCCGCGCATGGCTATATTCTCCGTACCATCGATGCCGGGCGTACATGGAGCACCGTCTATACTTCCTCGCCCGCGCTCGACGGCATCGACAACGATGGTAATCAAACCATTACTGCAGCCGGATATAGCGGATTGGTTGTCGAATCGACCGACGCAGGCGGCACCTGGAACAGCACGACTGCCGGATCGGGCCGCTGGATCGATGTTCGGTATGCGACGCAGCATCGCGCCGTCCTCTTCGGCGACAATGGCGCGATCGATGTGCGCGATAAATAAACAACACGTTTTCTCATCTTCGAAAAGCCCGCGCGGACCTCTCGGTCGCGCGGGCTTTTTCTTCATTATAAGAATATGTTCGTATTTTTGCATACGTGATACGCCGCCTGCTTCCGATTTCGCTCTTGCTTTTCGCGCTTTCCGCGAAGGCGCAGCCGGTTGTGATTTCGCCCATCGTTTCCTTCGATTATGGTTCCCCGCTGTTTATCAATCGGGCGCCGGGGGTATTGAATCCGCTTCCGGGAAACTTATCCGGTAGTTCTTCCGGAGCGTCCTACGGCCTTGGCGGCCAGATTACGCTGCCTATCGTGGGATCGCTCGGGCTGATGGGAGGAATGGAAGCCGTTTATTCTACTGGCTCTTTTGCTTCATCGGCTATTTCCATTTCTGGGAATGATTTTAAGTTGCTAATGGAAGCTGCGGCCGAATGGGAGTCCTCTCAATTTGCGGTTTCGGCCGGCCCCTGGATTTCGCAGCGTTTTGCGGGAGGCCACGTTCTTGAACAAGATTCAAATGGAACGAATATAACACCATCGAATGCCATGTCCAGCGCAACGCATCTCGGCCTTTTTGCCGGCCTTATCTGCAATATCCACAATTTTCCACTGCGCCCCGAACTGAATACCCATCTCGATTTTACCGAACTTCCCCAAGCCGGTGTGAATGCCTGGAGTTTTGGGCTTTCGCTTGCGTTTGTGTTCGGAAGGAATGAAAAAATCGAAACGCCTTCGAACCCAACTGTTCTGCCTCCGCCGTTCATTCCTCATGCATCATCTTTTCTTGCAAGCGTGAAGTTCTTAGTGAACGGTTCTCCCTCTCAGGGCAGCCCGCCGCTCGAACGGGTGGAAACGCGCATCAAGGACTACCGGATGGTCGATTCCGCGAATGCCGCGCCGCGTATTACGCAGTGGGATGAAGAATCGTATCATCTTCCGCATCTCGCGTTGCACTACCTATTCCTTCGGAGAAATGGCGCCAATCTGATGCTGTTCAAGGACAGCCTTCGTCTCCTGGAAAAAATATTTCCGGGAACTACTGATTCCGTTGGTGGAATCGACACCGTTCTCGATCTGGAGCAGGATTCCGCATGGCAAACTATTCTGACCCATTTGAATACCGGCGAGAATAATCGGTTGATCGCCGAACTGCTAACGAATTCCGAGGTTATTCGCGACACCCTCGTTCTTCCGCCCGCCGATACTTCGCGCGCCGCGAAAACGATTGTGAAGCAGGAATTCCGCTTCGAGCTTTCGGATAATTTTAACCGCTATACGGGCGGCAGGGAAGCGCTCGATCTATTGCTCGCGCGGATGAAGGAACTATTGGATTCGGTGAATACCATTCGAATCCAGGAAGGAACGAGCGAGCAAAATTCGGCCGGGCATGCCGCGCTCGAAAAAAAGATAGAGGCCGTGCTTGGTAATCGTGAAAGCCTGCGAGCGGCCAGCGCGGACGTTTCCGGTGGGTGTGTAGTAGTGATGGAGCGTTAGTTCCCAATGCCGTGTAGCACCCGGAGTATACTCCGGGTGCTGTTCGCGGCTGCCTTCATAACGGAACCGCGACCGCCATACCTTCTGTTGCTCCGGGCTTGAATGAAGCCGGGCAATTGGCGCAGTTGGTTAGCGCGCTTCCTTGACATGGAAGAGGTCACAGGTTCGAATCCCGTATTGCCCACCAAGAATAGTGCTGAGTGCTAAGTGCTCCGTGCTAAGTAGTACACTTTTTCCATCGTTCACGGCTCAGCACTTAGCACTCATCACTGAGCACTACCCCATGTTGCAACCCAAGACGAAGATCATCGCGACGTTAGGTCCCGCGAGCGCGACGGAAGAAATTATCGAAAAACTCATTCTTGCCGGCATGGACATCGCCCGGCTGAATTTTTCGCACGCCACCTTCGATACGCATCTCGATATCGCCATGAAAGTCCGCGCCGTGGCGGAGCGGCTCGGCGAGCACATCGCGATTTTCGCTGATCTTCCCGGCCCGAAAATCCGAACGGGCGATGTGTCGGATCCGAACGGCGTGCTTCTCATTTCCGGCAACGATGTGATACTCGCCTACGACCCCGAAATTCCTACGACTTCCGAGCGCATTACGACGGGCTATCCGTATCTCGGCGTCGATGTGCGGCCGGGCCATCCCGTGCTGCTCGACGATGGCGCGATCGAGCTGGTTGTGAAAGCCATCGTCTCCGAAACGGAGATCATTGCCACGGTGAAAACCGGAGGGATTCTCAAGAGCCATAAAGGGATTAATTTCCCGGCAACGATCCTGCGCATTCCCACGCTCACCGATCACGATAAAGAAATCGTTCGGTTCGCGCTTCAAAAAGTTGGCGTCGATGCCTTCGCCATCAGTTTCGTTCGGCGTGCCGAGGACATCCGCGATCTCCGCAATTTCCTGAGGACCGAATTTAACGATACGACGACGCCCATCATCGCGAAAATCGAGAAGCCCGAAGCCGTCGAAAATATCAAGGATATTCTCGCCGAGACCGATATGATTATGGTCGCGCGCGGCGATTTGGGCGTGGAAATGCCGCTCGAACGCGTGCCGCCCATCCAAAAGCGTATTGTCGATCTCGCAAATGCGCGTGGTATCCCGGTTATTACGGCGACGCAAATGCTGGAATCGATGATCATGCATCCGCGCCCGACGCGCGCCGAGGCAAGCGACGTTGCCAACGCCGTTTTCGATGGCTCGGATTGCGTGATGCTCTCGGCGGAAACCAGCGCCGGAGCATATCCCGTCGAGTCCGTTGCGACGATGCGGGAGATCGTGTTATCGGCCGAGCGAAGCGGCTATGTGCGCGTCGAGCGCGATTTTGTTTTACCGCATGAAGAAGGGGAGTACGCCACCGATTCCGTTGCGCGCGCGGCCTGCGTGCTCGCGGAGGAAGTGGATGCGCAGGCCATCGTGTGCGCGACGCTTTCGGGCCGCAGCGCGCGGTATGTCGCCAAGTATCGCTATTCGAAATTAGTGATTGGGATGTCCACCGAGGATGTTGCGTTACGTCGCATGGCGTTTTATCACGGGGTCGTGCCGCTGAAGCTCGAAAATGTGATGTCATTCGACGAGACGCTGGAGAATATGGTGCGGGATGTCCAGCGCAAAGGCTTGGTCGGCAACAGCGGCTGGATCGTCATCACTGCCGGTCACCCGATTTTTCAGGTGAGCCACACGAATATCGTGAAAGTGCATTATATGGGCTAATTCCATCGCCGGAGTTATTTCCCATTCTGCTCCGCCTGTACCATGTCCGCGCCGAGGAATACTGTGCCCCACGATCCCTATGCAGCGCTTCGGGTCCGCGATTTTAGGATCTTACTGCTCACGCGGTTGGCGATTACGGTCGCGAGCCAGATGGAGGTGGTCGTGGTGCGCTATCAGGTGTATGGGCTGGCGCACGATCCATTGCCTATAGGGATCGCCGGTTTGGTAGAGGCCGTTCCGGCGCTCGTCGTCGCGCTGTTCGCCGGGCATATCGTGGACGTAATGGAACGCCGCCGGCTCGTTATTTTTTCACGCGCGGCGCTGGTGCTTTCCTCCGGCGGCTTGCTCGTCCTTTCGTTCTCGATCGTACGATTATATCCGGTAACGGGCCTATGGCCGATTTATGCGATGATCTTTGTCGCGGGAGCGGCGTCTGGCTTTTTGAGTCCGGCTTCGTTTGCATACAATGCCGAGCTGTTGCCGAAAGAACTCTATGCGAATGGTGCGGCCTGGAATGGTTCCGTCTGGCAAACGGGCGCGATCCTCGGGCCGGCCATCGGCGGCCTCATTGCCGGCTTTGCGAGCATTCCCGCCGCCTACGCCGTCGATGTTGTGCTCACGGCAAGTTCGGCGTTGCTGGTCTTTCTCATTCCATCGCGGCCATTCGCGCCAAGAGTCCGGGAAGAATCGAGCGTCCAGAGTATTCTTGCCGGATGGAAATTCGTCCTTCATAATCAGCCGATACTGGGTATGATTTCGCTCGATCTTTTCGCGGTGCTCTTCGGCGGCGCGGTCGCGATGCTGCCGGTCTATGCGAGCGATATCTTCCACGTCGGCGCGCAGGGATTAGGGATATTGCAGGCGGCGCCATCCGTGGGCGCGGTGCTCGTCAGCGTACTTTTTACGCGCTACCGGATGCGCGGCGGGGTTGGAAAGCAGATACTTTTGACCGTTGCCATGTTTGGCCTCACGATCATCCTGTTCGCGGCTGTAACGAATATTTATCTTTCACTCGCGCTGCTCGTGCTCTATGGCGCGACGGATAGTGTCAGCGTTATTATCCGTTCGACGGTCATACAGATACTCACCCCGGATGAGATGCGAGGCCGCGTGGCCGCGATCAACTCGATGTTCATCGGTACCTCGAATGAAATCGGCGCGTTCGAATCGGGCCTTGCGGCAAAGCTAATGGGACTCGTGCCTTCGGTGGTTTTTGGCGGTGTGATGTCGCTCGTGACGGTGGGAGCCGTCGCAGTTATGGCTCCGGAACTGCGCCGGCTGCGAGGGGAGCAATTGGCGGTGGACTCTTAAGACGGCAGGATGCCTGAAACCACTTTCCCTAATTATTGTTTAACGGCCTCACGGATTTTCCTGCTCCGGGCAAATGGGCTTTGGGGCTACCAAACCGGCTTGTTTCAGGCTGGGTATCCATAGGAAATATAAATGGCTAAGAATAATAGATACGAATCGACATTTATTGTAAAGGGATCGCTCGAAGATAAGGACATCGATCCCGTCATCGCGAAAACCGAGGATTTTATTCAGAAAAACGGCGGGACCATCATCGAGATGGAACGCTGGGGCCGCCGGAAGCTGGCCTACACCATCGGACGGGAGACGCAGGGCTTTTATGTATCGGCCCACTTCACGGCTCCGGGCGCGATTGTCGCGCGAATGGAACGAATGTTCACGCTCGATGAGAACGTCATTCGATTTCTGACGCTTGCGATGCCGGAATCGGCGGTCAAAGGGCGTGTGGCGATGAAAAAGCGCGCGGACGAAGTTCAATCCAAACGCGAAGCGGCCGGACAGGTCACGGAAGTTGCTATTTAATTCGCTGGGTTAGCGATTATTTAATTCCCACTTAAAAAGGTTTTGGTAGGGGCTATGGCGTACTTGAAAATGCCGGAGATCAATCATGTCATGATTGCCGGGAACCTGACGAAGGACCCGATCGTCCGCAAAACGTCGAACGGCGCGCCGGTGATTAATTTCTGCCTCGCCTCGAACCACCGCTATCGCGATGGCAGCAATCAGTGGGCCGAGGACGTTTGCTACGTTGGCGTCGTCGGCTGGAACAAACTGGCCGATAGCTGCATGGCTAAGCTAAAGAAGGGGAGCGCGGTCTTAGTCGATGGCGAGCTTCAAAGCCGGACGTGGCACGAAAACGGCGGGCAGCGAACGGTCGTCGAAATCAAGGCGCACCGAATTCAGTTTTTGAATAAGCAGGAGTATTCGGAATACGGAATCTCTGAATATGGCGTGTCGCAATCGGAAGATGCCGACTCGTCCGGGACGCGGGAGTTCACCGAATATGCCGAGCAGCATCTCGTGGAGGAATTCGAATACGCGGAAGCCCATACGGAGGCCACTCGCGCTCCGGCCTACGCCGCCGGATTCGATGACGATACAGCGCGAGGGATTTTTTCCGGTGACGGGCAGAGTATCGAACTGAGGCTTCGCACGAATGGCGGGGAGTAATTATTAGGGTTTTATCGAGACTTAGACAAATTTTATGAAAGTAATCTTACGCGACGAAGTCGCAAAGCTTGGAAATGCCGGTGAGGCCGTAACGGTGCGCGATGGCTTCGCGCGAAATTTTCTCGTGCCGCGCCAACTGGCATACGTTGCGACGCCCGGCGCGCTCCGGAAGATCGAGCACGAGATGCGGGGTCGCGCCCGCATCGTCGAGCGCGAAAAAATGAGCGCCGAGGAATACGCCAAGCGTCTCGAAGCTGTGACGGTAACCGTTCCCATGCGCGTTGGCGAAGAGGACCGGCTCTATGGTTCCGTGACCGCGCAGATGATTTCCGACAACCTCGAGCGGCAGGGTTATGATATCGATCGCCGAACGATCGTGCTCGATGAGCCAATCCGCACGCTCGGCGCGCATGAGGTGACCGTGCGCCTCAAGCATGGCGTGGCGGGAAAGTTCCGCGTGAATGTGGTGGCGGAGTGAGCGGCTGAAAAAGTTTGCTGTGGGTACGCACCCAATCGGACCCATCAGTCCGATAGGTCCCATCGGAAGATTTGTTCGCGCAACTTCCAACTACCTCGCGTGTTCTTCGGAGTGACGGGCAGGATTTAACCTGCCCGACTTTCACACCCAGCGAGGTACATTATGAGATTGACTTTTCGGGGTCTTGGATCGCGGGCAGTGGTTGCGCTTGCATTATTATTTGTAATCTCCTCTGCTGGCGAGCTTTTCGCGCGCCCGGTACATAGCCATAAGGCCGGCGACACGCCCCTCACATTTCTCCGGCAAGTCAACACGAAAAGCAACGTCGAATTCTCTTACACGAATCGCGGGGTGCTCTTTAGTGCCGGCGGTAGCAATGCCAATGAGGGCCTTTTCTGGCCGCGCGGTTCGGGCGATAGTTATATGTTCGGCGAAGGGCTTTGGTTTGCGTGCCAGAAGGACACGGCGCCAACGGCACTTCACGAACCGCGTGAGAAACTTTGCGAGCTTGGCTACAACCCGAACACCGGCGCCGGGTGGTATATGGAGGGTGAAGCGAGCCAAGTCGGACTTACCACGGGCACCGATGGGGCCGATCCTTCGGCGAAATACATAAGTTACGTCAGTCCTCGATACGACCCTGTGACTGGTAAGTATATTCCTGGCTCATCCAACGTCGTTCCATCGCCCTATTATTCCTGGCCTGTGTGGGATACGAGCCTTACCGAAACATTCGATCGTAATTATTATTTTGGCGATTATATTTCGGATGTGAACATGCGATCCGCTAATGCGCTTATCGCTTCCGGGAGCAAGCCGAACCCAAAACCTGCGGTGGTCTCGGAAGAGGACATCGTCAATTTATATTCCGATGGGGACGTAACTAACAACCCAGAATTCAAGCCGAACAAGGGCTATCCATTCGGGATTGATATTCAGGAAGTGATTTACTCCTGGAGTTTTGGCCGCTATAAGGATATGATTTTCGTTCGCTATAAAGTGAAGAATTCATCTCGTGATACACTTTTTAATTGCTGGATGGCTCCCGCATTCGACCCTGATTTGGATGCCGCGGTAGGCGGGGGTTCGAATGATGCGAATAGCTATGTCAGTGATTCTCTTGTGAATGCAATGGCGGATACAGCGAGCATTTCGCAGCTTCGGGAGCCATACCGCTCCGATCCCACGAAGCTCGATATGGCTGTCCAGTGGCGGAATTATAATCAGCCGCCAAATGGGAAGCAATATGGTATGCTCGGCGTCAGTTTCCTGGAAAGCCCGGTGGTTGATACTACCGGCAACATTATCCCGAATGACGATAGCGCTGCACTCGGTGGCTATGGGCCGAACAGCCTTTTTCAAAAGAATCAATTAGGACTTGCAACCGTGAGAGCCTGGACGATCAATAACGATCCCGTTGACGGTCCGTTCACGCCGAATGCTCGGTATGACTTTGTCTCAAAAGGGACGCACGATTCTTTTAATGGTAACTATACAGATCAACGATTACTAATGGCGACCGGTCCATTTATGCTCATTCCCCAGGCATCCGCCGAGGCAACGCTCGTGCTTACCTTCGCTCATGTCAGCGATACGAGCTATAAGCAGAATTTCGGCGCGTTGCTGCTACTCACCGATTTTGCGCATCAGGTCTTTGGCGAGGTGGATTCGAGCAACAGCGGCGGCACGACGAATTATTTTGTAAATAATTTCCAGGTTACGCCGCCAAGCTCTGTTAGCAACGAAAAAGCTGTAAGCGGATTGACGATCGAGCAGCCATATCCCAATCCCTTCCGCGCCGATTGCTCGATGACCTATTCGAATGCATCCGCAGGAGCTATTTCGGTGACCGTTAGTGATGCGCTGGGCCGGGCAGTGCAGGCATTTTCCCTGGGTGAAATGCCGGCAGGGCAGCATCCGCTCACGATCGATGGGGCGAGGCTTCCGGCTGGCATGTATCGAGTGACGGTCACCGAAGGCTCCGATTCTCAAAGCGCAACGATAATTCACGCGCCATGACAGTAAGCTTCTTGCCTCCGGCGTTGTTAGGCGGCGGATGAAATTCGACGCGGCGTTTATTTCCAGCTTTGCTTCGATCTCCGGGCTTCCAAAAGAGGGCTTGCCGGAGATCGCGCTGATTGGCCGGTCGAACGTCGGGAAATCGTCGCTTATCAATGCGCTTGCGGGGCGCAAGCAGCTTGCGAAGACGAGCGCCACGCCGGGAAAAACGCGGACGCTCAATTATTATCTCGTCAACGGCGCGTTTTATTTGGTCGATATGCCCGGCTATGGCTACGCGAAGCAGGCGAAATCGGAGCGCATTGCCTGGGCGCATGTGGCGGAGCAATATTTCCTCGAACGGAGTCCACTCCGCGCGATCGGGCTTCTCATCGACGCGCGGCATCCCGAACTCGAAAGCGATGGCACAGTCCTGCGCTGGTTTGCAGAGCATGGCCTTTCCGCATTCATTGTGCTCACGAAATCGGATAAAGCGAAGCAGCAGGAGGTTGCCCGGCACGTCCGGCTTATCAGGGATTCTCCCGCCACCAAAATTTTAAGCACCTCGAGCGCGACGGGCAAAGGCATTTCCGAACTCCGAAAATTCATCGTCGATACCTCATCCGGGCGCGACTTTCGCGAATCTCGCGTGTTCCCGGAATCCGCGCCAATATGAATTGCGAAATTATGAATTTTGCGGCGGGCGCGGAAAAAAGTGTTATTTTTGCACGGTATTATTCGTCGCTGGTTGCCGGTGACAATAATTCACGCAGTGTTTTTTTTGTTAATTCGTATTGATCTATGAAAAAATTTACGGTTTTGTGCTTTTCCTCTCTTTTCACCTTATTCCTATTTAGTCAAGCGGCTCTGGCTCAAATTTCCGTTCATGCTCCGATGACGTTTCGGATGTCTAGCTCCGCTCTGAGGGCGGAAAAAATCCATCCGGTTCCCTCCGAGCGGCCGGCGAATGGCAACGTGGTTAGTTCATCCGTGCCCTCATTTCCACTGAGTCCGAGCATTGCGTTTCCTGCCGGGATTGATACCCTGCCGGTAGTAGGATCTTTCGCGTTCCAATCGGATGGCCGCCCGCTTCACAATATTCAGATCGATCCGTCCAATCCAATGAATATCCATGCCATTATCACGGATCCAACGGACCCGAGCGCGGCTGATACTGCGCAATTGCTTACGAGGCGCTGCTTCTATACCTTCAGCAGCGATGGAGGAGCTACCTGGACGACGCCCGTGCTACTAAGTAGTGTGGATGGTGGCGTGAGAACGGGTTACGCGGACATGCAGCTTTTCAAGCGTAATGATAAGTACGTACCGATCATTGCGGCACACAAGGTTACCGCTAAAGGCGCTGCCTCCCTCGAAGTCGTGTTATGGATCGAGAAGGGTAATCCAGGTGACGGTCATTTTTCGGAGTCAATAGCTCCCCGTATCACCGGAGATGGAGCGAATGCCGACATTGCCTGGCCCACGTTGGCCATGAGCCCGACCGGTGACACGGCGTATGTTCTGGCGACCGTAAATCCCCCGACAGCCGGAGCGTATGATCAACTGCAATTTGGTAGATTTATCCTGAATACCGCGAAAGATTCCGCCGTTTTCGATGGTACGCAGTGGATTGCTCCCGGCGATGCGGTTGCCAATAACCCGAATGTTAATAACCCGACTGCCGGACTGGCGAATGCAGGCGGTGAGGCACGAATCCGCGTTTCGCCTTCCGGTAAGATTGGCATTCTTTGGGTGAATGCCGATTACGTTACTCCCGATCTGGGACTTTATTTCTCGGAATCCACCGATGGGGGCAATACCTGGCCGAATACGTTGACCCCGGTCTGGAACTCGTTCAATCAAACTGCCGATAACAATGGCGCCCAGTTGGCTCCAATTTCTGGCGATGTCGATTTTTGGTATGATGGGGAAAATCCAAAGTTTCTGTTTCTTCTTGCCGCCCAGATACTGAGTACGGGTGGAACTCTGCCGCAAGGAACTTATTATCCATCGACTGCCACACTCGCTTTCTTGAATCCTACGTCCGCACCGGCTGATACGGCGCAAATTGTTCCCATCGTTTCTCCGTACCTGAAGAATGCTCAGGACAACGGGGCGTTTGAACAAGCCTTGGATACTGG
>DASRZC010000107.1:0-7242 GCA_035686785.1 Kapaibacterium sp. (SeqCode) | reverse complement strand
CGGACTGTTCGATGCGCCGCCGCTCGACAGCTTACTCTCGAAGAGTCAATATCGAGAGGTCTCCGAGGCGGTAAAAAAATATTCGCCGGTGCCGATGATGATGCTGAACCGAGCGGAGCCGGTTATCATTTATGCGATGATCTTCGAAGGAATGTATGCCAGGCAGCATCCCGAAAACCAAACGACCGGCATTCCGATGGATCTTTTCTTCCAGCAGGAAGCGAGCAAACATGGCACAACCGTGATGGGATTGGAACAAGCGAGCGACCAGGAGCAGGCGCTCGACTCGATTCCGATCAAAGAGCAAACAGAAGAATTGCTCGATCTCGCCCGGCATCCAAATACCACGATGCACGAAATGGATGAAATGCTTACCGACTACCGCGCCGGGCGCATTTCGGAAATTTTGGACGATCCCGGCTTCGGCTCCTTCTCGCCAGAAGAAATGAGTTCACTCCTCTATAACCGAAATAAAAAGTGGCTGGACACGCTGCCTGCGATCCTCGATCATCATAATGCCTTCATCGCCGTCGGCGCGGGGCACTTGGCGGGCAAGCAGGGATTAGTCGAGCAATTGCGGAAGCGGGGTTTCGATGTGGCGTGGGTGCGAACTAAATGAGTGTAGCACCGGGAGAATACTCCCGGTGCTACACACGTCGCGGCAGTAATCAGACTGCCCTCTGCTTTCTCTCGTTCTTCTACAGTTTTAGAACGCTACGTCTGCTTCTCCGACAATGCCATTGAATTTGCCGCCGTTCAGGATGCCATTCGAGCTGGCAGCCGAGATGAGCGAGTTGTCGAAACCGGTGTATTCTTGCGAAACATATTCGGCTTTCATGAGCACGGCCGGAATTGGGAACCAGCCGATCGATCCTACAATACGATTAATGGTCACATCCGGGATATTCGCGCTCACGGGGGGAAGCTGCTCTTTCAGCGTGTTGTATCGGAAGCCGATCCAGAATTGCTGCGCTGCTCCGAAGCGGTAGACGAGATCCGCAGCCATTTGTGTCGCATTACGAGTTGCCGTTTCGCTGGCGGCGCGGCCATTAGCATCCTCATACGTTCCAAAGAATTCCAGACCGTCATATTTGATGAAAGGATTGATCATGAACGTCGAAATCTGAGTGGAGAAGCCTGGGCCGAAACGGCCTTGTGTGAAGGTAAGATCTTCGGAGCCATTGGATGATACGGGGGCCGCTGTATTTGCCATCACGAGGCTGTAATGGGAACCTGCCCGGTCGCCCGCATCGAGCAGTGTGACGGAACCGTTTTGATTCTCATAGAAGGAACCAGTCAGTCGAATGCGAAGATCGCTGTTGATCTGCTTATCCCAGCCAAGTTTGGCGAGGATGGATGGGTCGTATGCCACTGGCTTACCCGTTTCCGCATCGATCGATCCCGATTCCTTAATTTGCGGATTGAGTTCCCCGTTCGTGATGCCGACCATGCCAAGCCAGCCATCATTCTGAACGAAGAGCTCCGCGCCGGTTTCCGTCGCGAATTCGTCCATGATGTAGTTATCGATGAAGGGATTGTACATACCATTTCCCGCATCGACGCGACGGAAGTGGGCATCGCCATAATCGTCTTCGATAAATCCGGCATCGATCGTCACATACTTCATGATGTCATTGATTACGTCGCTATTGAGGAACAACATCTTGTCGATTTGAAGGTAACCATTCTTCACCCACGTATCTTCATGGTGAACGGTCGCGAGATAGACGGTTACATTGGTCCGAATACCATCGGCAAGCTGTGCGTCGAGGTACATGTTCGCCCATCCGAGTTGGAAGCCGCCACCAAGCTTTGCCAGGATATTAGAGGAGTCCGCATGGTTCAGCGTGGTCTTTGTATTCGTGTAGTTCTGGTCCTTGAGCGTTTGCCAATCATCCGCGAACGCCCCGCCGATGTGGATGTAGGTCCCCTTGAACGGAATGGTATCGGTTTTATCGGTCTCGAAAACGTTCAGGCCACGTTGGTCATTATAGCGGTAGAATTGCATTCCTGCTTGGCCGCTCGGCTGCTGCGCGATGGCTAATCCCGGAACGGCGAGGCCCGCGAGGAGAACGGCTCTCAGGCTCAGAGACTTCAGGGTCTGTTGGTAAGTTTTCATGGTGGTCGTGATTGGTTGATGAGTGTTGTGGTGATGGTTAACTTATTGTACAAAAACTAATGCGTAGTTCAGCGTGAGCGCATCGCCGGCGCTCATGGCGCCGAACATGAAGGTCGGCGGCTTGACGCCATATTCGCTCATTTTGAACGCGACCGATCCACTGACCGATAACGATTGGTCGGCATTCAGCACGCCGGTTGCGTTCAGGGTGATGGGTTTCGTGGTCCCCGCAATGGTGAGGTTCCCATGCGCGGCAATTTTGTACTTATTTCCGCCATCCGGAGTGATTGCAGCGGAGCTGAGCGTGAAGGAAATATCCTTATAGGTACTTGCCTTCAGCGCATCGTAGGCGTTACTGTTCAGGCCGCCGCTCTCGCCCTTTAAGTTTTGGACCGGCAACACGACGGATAGCGAACCAATCGCCGTAAGCTGGTTATCCGGCGAAACGGTGAATTGCCCGTTGGCCGTGAACGAATGCGCCGTCATCGTCCAGTTGTGGAGCGTGGAAGTTCCATACAGCGTCATGGTCGGCGTGCCGCCAATGCGGTAGGGCGCCTGGGCGCTGTAAGCATCGTCGGCGATGCGGGTTGCCGCGACGAGCGCGAGCATGAGAAAAACGGCGAGGGGTATGGTAGCCAGTCTCGCGAATCGGGTTTGGTTTCGTAGTGTGTTCATAGTGGTTATTTAGTAAAAATGAGGGTGTAGGTCAGCGTCATTTCATCGCGAGCCTTTATCGCTCCGAACAGGAGCGACGGCCGCTCGACGTTGTAATCCGACATTCGTAAATTCTGCGCGCCTCGGAAGACGATCGATCCATCCGGCTGAAGCTCCGAGTGCATGTTCAGCGTCACCGTCCGTGTAACACCCGCGACGGTAAGTTCCCCGAGCGCGGTTACAAGATACTCGTGGTCTCCTCCATCCGGCTCGATGGTGGCCGATGCCAGCCGGAATACAATCTCCTTATATTGGTCCGCCTTGAGCGCCTCGTACGCGGCATCGTCCATCGCGGAGTGGCTTCCTTTCAAATTATGGACGGGCAGCGAGAACGTGAGCGCGTCAATATTTTTCAGTTGGTCCTCCGCAACCGCCATTTGCGCGGTGCCTGAAATTCCACGAGCGCTCATCGTCCAGATGTTGATCGGCGTGGTTCCTGACAAATTTATCCCGACCGCGTCCGAGCCGCTCATGGTGTAGGTCGTTTCATTGGTTCGCGATTGTGCGGACCAAATGCTCGCGTAGTTATGCGTCTCGTTGACCGAAGAACCAGCCTCTCGAATAGCGGGCTGAGCTCCGGCTCCCAGCACGCTTACAAAAAGCAGGTTGAGTAGCATGGCCGCAGTGCCGATGGTTAGTGTGATGGAGCGTTGCATAATCTTGATTTCTGTCATTTTATCACTTCTTTAATCATGCCACCGTTAAAATTCTTGCCTATTGGCCTGAATATTGAAGGCGGCGGAAATTTTTTTTCTAAAAAGTTAGAATTTTTTACGGAATTAGAGTAAGATTTTTTTACAAAGCCGAAAAATGGTGTTCCTCTCGCGTATTTGGCAATCCGTCGTGATTGACATCCTGCCGGGAGAGGTTTCCATGATTAATAGTATCGAGTGGCATAATCTCTTAATTCTTTATTAACCAGAAGTATGTCAAGCGGCATACCGGAAACCGGAACCATTCAATTTAGACTGTTTTGCGGTAATGCTTCCGAAAAGTCGGGACAAAGCGTAAAGAGGCTTAACGGACAGGGATTAGTTTTTTATGCTGCCTTCGGTTCCATGGATGTGGAACTAACTTTTACCCCCACGAACGAGTAAATTTCTAAGAATAAAATTCTTTACACTGAAATCAATCTGCCTGATACATGTCGGAACGAATGTAGCGAATCTTCTTGAATTCAAGAATCGCGCGATGGGAGCGTAAGAAAAACCAACTTCAATGCGCGGCCCATTCTCGAGGACTCATCACATCGAACGTCGCAAGACCGAGAGCTGCAAGATCGAGAGCTTCCAGTGGCGCTTCCGCCGGGACCGGCTCGAAATGCGCGGTAAAATGCCGAAGGACCGGCGCTTCATAGGTAATGCGAAGCCCGGGCAGCGACTCGCGATTCGCATAGACTTCACTCACCGCTTCCGCCACATAATCGATATGGCTTTGCGTATAGACGCGCCGCGGGATCGCAAGCCGCACAAGCTGCATTCGGGGATGGAGCTGCGTGCCGTCCGGCAAATACTTCCCGAACATCACGCTGCCGACTTCGACGGAACGAATCCCACCATGCCGGTATAGCTCGCAGACGATGGATTGCGCGGGATAATTATCCAGCGGAAGGTGCGGAGCGAAACGCCGCGCATCCAGATAAACCGCATGTCCCCCGGTCGGGCGCAGGATGGGAACCCCATTTTTCATCAATGCATCGCCGAGATATTCGATGGAACGCAGGCGATAGGCAAGGTACGACTCATCGAGCACTTCGACCAACCCCCGCGCGATCGCTTCGAGATCGCGCCGGGCAAGGCCGCCGTAGGTGGTAAATCCCTCCGTCACGATGAGCACATTACGTGCTCGGGTGGCAAGCTCGGCATCATTCATCGCGAGCCATCCGCCGGTATTCACGAGGCCGTCCTTTTTCGCGCTCATGGTGCAACCATCGGCGTAGGAAAACATTTCCTGAGCGATCTCCTTTGCCGTTCGGCTGCCATATCCCGGTTCGCGCATCTTGATGAACATCGCGTTCTCCGCGAACCGGCAGGAATCTAAGAAAAATGGAATGCCATGCCGGTGCGCGATCTCGCTCGTCTTGCGAATATTTTCCATCGAAGCTGGCTGCCCACCGCCCGAATTATTCGTGAGCGTGAGCATGACGAGCGGAATGTTTCCCGCTCCAATACGCTCGATCGCGGCTTCGAGCGCATCCAAATCCATATTGCCTTTGAAGGGCGCTTCGGTCTCGGTATGCAATCCCGCGGGGTCGGGCAGATCGAGCGCTTCGGCGCCCGATGCTTCGATATTGGCGCGCGTCGTATCGAAGTGGGTGTTGTTGGGAATTACCTTCCCCGGCGCGCCCAACAGCGTAAAGAGAATTTTCTCCGCCGCACGGCCCTGGTGCGTGGGAATGATGTTGGCAAATCCCGTCAGGTCACGGACGGCATCCTCGAATTTATAGTAGCTTCGTGAGCCGGCGTACGCCTCATCCCCATCCATCAAGGCAGACCATTGCTTCGCACTCATGGCGGTCGTGCCGCTATCGGTCAGTAGATCGATCAGTACATCATCGGAGTGGAGCAGGAACGGATTGTAATGGGCACGTTCGAGCAGCCGGGTACGCTCGCCCGGCGTAGTGAAGCGAAGTTGCTCCACCATCTTTATCTTAAATGGTTCTATAATCGTTCGCATTACACCAGTTGCGCGGAATGATTGAGCGCCCCCAGGACAGCATCATCGAGTTCGCCGAGTTCATACGCCTTGGCGAGCACGCGGGAGGCGCCGGAGCGCTTCGCATTATCTTCGATCGTCGCCGTGTCCGGGCCGCCCATAAGGACAATGTAGCTCAGTGGCAGGATAGCGCGAAGCCGGCGAATCGCCTCGTAGGCGTCCTCGCCACTCAAATCGTAGTCGATAATAATGACCTGCGGATATTCCTCTTCGGCCATTTCGAGCGCATCGCGAATCGTCGCGGCGGAGCAGACATCGTAGCCCTGCATCTTAAAATGATTCTTCAGGTATGCTCGAATCGAATCGAAATCCTCAAGAATTAGCACGACGGGGGCGCCATCTCGGCTTAGTGGCCGCGGCCGTTCCTTTTTTCCATTCTCACGTTGGTTCATGGTATTTGCGGAACGCATCATAAGGGATGCATCGCCTAAGTAAAAATTTTCTCTCTCTTGATGCCAATGCATAATTGACAAAAAAGGAGAGAATAATTTATGCCATGATGCAACGAAAACGGAACTTGCCCCGAATTAGGCTGAAATCGCCAATGCCGGATTAGATAATAAAAAAACAGAGTTAGAATTCTTTACTGCATCTGCGAATACTTTACACCACTTCTAAGGATTATCATCCTTGAGGCGGGATTAGATTAGGAGCATCAGGTTTTGGAGCGAATGCCCGAATTTCGGCGATTTCGATGGTCTTCCGAAGATCAATCGAAATTTTGGAATTAAGAAATATAGAGGGGCTGTTTTGCTTATGGGCTAATTCTCCGGAAAAAAACTACATGGAGAATCACTAATCATCCGGTAAAAAATCTTACCTGTAAAATAATCTTACACACAAAGATAAAGAAAGTTTACGCAATCGCCGGATTGGTGCCTTACTTGGACTAATTATAGTATGAATCGCTAAATTCGAAGCAGTGGCATAATTATCCGGAAGCCTCTCCATCGAAAACGTAACATCTTGGAATTCAAACTATCAGAACCATGAACATAAAAGCCGTAAAGAATCCTTCGCGAGGCTCCTTACTTTCCAAGGGTGACCTCGTATTCGCTATTGCCGTATGTTTAGCCACGAGCCTCGGGGCTTTGGCTATCCCAAAAAATCAATCCGCAGCGGCACGGACGCCGGCCGGCGGTTCCATAACGGGCACAGTCCGCTTTACCGGTGCCGTGCCGCACTTGCCACGCGCGGATGCCGCAGCCTTCGGAATGTGCGGCAAAACGCATTCCTACGACCGCCTCGAAATTGGCAAGGACCACGGCGTCGAATACACGCTGGTGTACGTCGCCAACCCGCCGGTTGGCCGCGTAAATTTTCCGGCGGTCACGATTACCCAGAAAGGTTGCGGTTACTCGCCGCACATGGCCATTGCCACGCGCGGTTCTTCCGTCACCTTCCTCAATGACGACCAGGGGCTTCATAATGTCCACGGGTATTACACCAGCGGCTCGGAACGCTCGACGCTCTTCAACTTCGCGCAGCCCACGCAGGGCGAGAAAACCGTGCAGCAGCTTCGCAAAGCCGGAATGGTGAACATCCAATGCGACGTGCATGCCTGGATGAACGCCTGGATTTGGGTGACCGATAATCCATACGTCGCCGTCACGAATGCCGATGGCTCCTATTCCATCGATGGCCTCCCGCCCGGAACGTATAAGCTTATTATGTGGCACGAGGGCTGGAAAATG
>DASRZC010000106.1:0-10874 GCA_035686785.1 Kapaibacterium sp. (SeqCode) | reverse complement strand
AATTGGGATCAGTCCAAATAGTCATGTGGTTGTATCCTTTGATTGCTGCACCGACTGTTCCCCCATGCGCCGTTCCATCGCTCACTGTGCATTGATCGGTAACTAAAGTGTTTTCATCGATGTCTTCATCGAAGGTTCGGTTCATATCGCGGGCATAAAAATGCCATCCATCCGGCGTGCGCCAATGAACGTGAATACCCATTTGGTTCACGGCCGCGCAGTAGGTTGTGGGATCGGGAAGAAGCTGCGGCTGGGGTGGATGCGGTGTAATCTCCACTTGGTTCAGCGCAAGCCGCGTATCCGGCGGAGTCGGGCCGGCATTGGGGTCTGGCGGTGGCGGGTTTGTTAAACCATTATCTGCATTTCGAACGATGAGCAGGGGGTTTATTTCGTTCGCGGGCTGCCCGGGATTTTGCGAAAGATCGAGTTGATAAAGACAATGGAACTGGTCGTACTCTCTCCAGTTCGGAGGAATATCGGTACTCACATCCTGATTGTCGTAAGGATTGGCCATCGCGACAATGGGCGCGTCCTTGACGGGCCAGCCTATCTGTGGAGGAGTTGGAGCAGGAATAGGATCGGTTGGATTAGGATTGCCTAAAGGAATGCCATAGGGCGGCAACCTATCGCCATCGACATAGGCCGCAATTCCGGGCGTAATATGGGGATCGCTCAAGTTGTAGAGAATAAGTACGGGGGAAAGCACGTCTCCGTCAAACCCTGCGACGATGGCGTAACATGCCGGGTTCCACGCGCCGCCCAGCACGCTGCTTACCAACGCGCGGACGTGGGATGCGATGTACCACTTCATGTTCTCGCCTCCTAAGGGATTCAAGACGTAAATCGACATGGGATAGGTGGTCCAAACACCGGCATTATAGTCTTCCCACACCGGTGTGCCACCCAAAAGTGTCCCCTCGGAGACGAAACTACCATTGACGGGTGCGATGAAAGCAAGGTCGAAATGGATGGTTGTTCCGCCATATCGGTTATTGCGCGGATCGCACGCAATCGTCGGCCGCATTCCGGAACCTGCGGATGCGGGGCCAAGCACAGGCGCCATCGTGTTAATGTCGAGCACTTCATACCATATTTCGCTCGGTCCGATATTCTCACTCATGTGCGTATTCGAGCACCAAGTAATGTAAAGATAGGCCGCATCGGAACATACATCGAATTCATCCTGAAATGGCGCGGCTGTTACGATATTGTGGGTGGCCGTACCCGATGTGGTGGAAATTGCTGGGAATGAAGTTATAGGCATTGCGATGATATTCGCAGGCAGCACCGGATTCGCTGGGAACGTTAGGAATGAAAGCGAAAGATCGACATCACTTTTTCTAAAACCCCAAACATCGAACGTCTGCCGTGAAACGTCAGGCCAAATAAAGGTAATCGCTCCATCGAGATTGGCTGTGGCCTTCGGCTCGGTCGCTGGTGAGCAGGTGTCAAAATCCTGTCCATAAGTTCCGTCATAGCCAGAACAATCAACCACCCCTGGAGGAATACATCCCGGAAAATCCACTGGATCCGAGGGGTCATACTTGGTTGATGGATTTCGAAGCGCATTTTCCAAGAGATACCAGCCGGCTGGATAGACAGGGCCTTGCATCATGCTCGGGCAATATTGATTAGCTGAACTGAGTGTCCACTGTCCGTAGCCATTGGCGGCAAGGCAGTCCATGGTAAGTATGGGGCTTGGCGAGTAGGAATGATCATAATCCGAATTACTCTGCTGCCGGAAGCTGTATTCCGTGTTCGATTGCGCCCGCGCGCCCGAAAGGCATATGAGAACAGCGGCGAGAAGTGCCAGCATGATTAGGAACCTTTCCGAGACGCGGTTATTGCATGCTGCGAGTTGCGAGTTGCGTGCTGCGTGCTGCGTGCTGCGTGCTGCGTGATGCGTGATGCGTGATGCGTGATGCGTGATGCGTGATGCGTGATGTAGTTGCCATGATAGTATTTCTGAAAAAGTTTCGAAAATGTCAAATTATTGCCAATCAGCGGGAGGCCGATGCCTCCGGCTTAGAGCACGTTTCGAGGGATCCGTGGGCGGACAAAGGGGCCGTAGTCGGTTCGAACGGAATGTTCACTACAAATATACAAAGCAAAATTGGAAAAGTCAAGCGAATTCGGATTATATTTCAAAATAATTTTTTACATCAATTCGAACAAATTTTCGGATTTTCTGGAACGCGGCGGCGATTATTAAATAATATTCATTAAATGAAAACGCAAAAAACAAAATGGAATTAACTTGCTATAAGAATGAATGGCGAAAATGAGCTGAAAACGGCACCATTAATAATATCCAAAAGTATGCGCGCGTTTTTATCTTTGCCAATTTCCCACTTCCCGCCACAATTCATCGTAATTTTGCAGTGCCCCGATGTTAAATGTTAATCAGCCTGAAAATTCGGAAGAGAAAATAGTACATGCGAATTCTTGTTCTTGGCGGCGGCGCGCGCGAGCATGCGATCTGCTGGAAATTAAAGCAATCGCCACGGGTGGCGAAGATATTTTGCGCGCCGGGTAATGCCGGCATCGCGCAGGTGGCGGAGACCGTGCAAATCATTCCCACGGACGTGAAAGCCGTCTTGGGCTTTGCCATGCGGGAGCGCGTGGATCTCGTCGTCATTGGGCCGGAGGGTCCGCTGGCGGCCGGCGTGGCGGACGCGCTGGATAAGGAGCGCATCCCCGTGTTCGGTCCGCGCAAAAACGCGGCGCTGCTCGAAAGCTCGAAAGCGTTCGGGAAGGAATTTATGCAGCGGCACGACATTCCGACCGCGCGCTATGCCGTCTTCGCATTCGAGGACCAGATCGAATGCCGCGCATTTCTTCGGCACGTAAATTATCCGGCGGTGATAAAAGCCGATGGCCTTGCCGCCGGCAAGGGCGTCATCATTTGCGAGACCGAAGCGGAGGGTACCCATGCGCTGGATGAAATTTTCACGCACCGTATTTTCGGCGAAGCGGGTTCGCGCGTGGTGGTCGAAGAATTTATGGAAGGCGAGGAAGCGAGCGTTTTCGCGCTCACCGATGGCGTCGATTATACCGTCCTCGCGCCGGCGCAGGACCACAAGCGCATTCTGGATGGCGACCGGGGAAAGAACACCGGAGGCATGGGCGCCTACGCTCCGGCGCCGATCGTCACCGAAGAAATTATCGAGCAAGTGAAAAAGGAAGTTATCGAGCCGACGCTAAAAGGACTTCGCGACGAAGGCCGCATCTATCGAGGCGTGCTCTATTGCGGCCTGATGATCGCGAATGGCCGCGCGCGGGTCGTGGAATTCAACGTCCGCTTTGGCGACCCCGAAGCGGAAGTTGTAATCCCGCTCATCGAAGGTGACTTCGCCGAGATTCTTCTCGCCTGCGCGGAGGGAAAGCTTGCCCCGTTGTTGCCCATCAAACAGTTCCCAGCTTCGGCGGTGACGATTGTGATGGCGAGCCAGGGCTATCCGGAAAGTTACCAGACGGGCGAGGTTATCACCGGCCTGGAAGAATTTACACAGAAGAAGGAGATCGAGGAGGGCATCGCTGTTTTCCACGGCGCGACGAAATTGGATGAGCATGGCCGCTACCTTACTTCCGGCGGACGGGTGCTTTCCGTCACCGCCATCGGATTCGAGGAAGATTTGCGGCAAACGATTACGACGGCATATAATGCGGTCGCGCAAATAAGCTTCAATGGCGCGTATTACCGCAGCGATATTGGAAAGAAGGGATTGCGGGCATTGCAAACTGCTTAAAGCATGAAGCTCCACGATCTCTCCCATCTCTCCACTCTGCTCTCGAAGGACGATGCCGAGGCGATAGCAAAGGAAGCCGTTGTAAAGCAGGCAAAACGGAAACTCGGCGAAGGGCAGGAGGTGCGCGTTCTCCTCGATAGAAAAGCGCGGCGCGGCAAGGCGGTAACCGTCATCGAAGGGCTTCGGCTTTCCACGGAGATGCGCGACAAACTCGCGAAGACCCTCAAACAAAAATATAGCGCTGGCGGAACCGCCGAACGGGATACGATTGAATTGCAGGGCGATCATGTTGCAAGGGTCGTGGAATATTTAAAGGAGAATGGGTTTACCGTAAGGCCGGACGTGCGTGGCGCTTCGAAATAATGTTCAGGAATTTACCGCCGCTGTGCAAGTACCTTATCATCGCGCTGGTAGCTTCGGCGCTGCTTTCGCTCGCCATCCCGTCGCTCACGGTTTCAGTGCTGCCGCTGTTTCCGCAACTCCTTTGGCGCGGGCAGATTTGGCGGCTCGTCACGTATCCGTTTTTTGTGCTCGCCTCGATACATGGCTTGCTCGCCAGCATTTTTACACTTCTGTGGAATGGGATACTCATCGCGATGTTCGGCGGAGAACTTGAAACGATCGTGCATACGAAGCGCCTTCTGGCTGCGCTTGCCGGGGCGGTCATCGTGGGAGGAATTCTTTTTTCCCTTCTGAGTCCGGGCGGAGCACTGGCGGGCCCGGGTATCCTCACGATGTTCCTGCTTGGCGGCTTTTCCTACCTGTGGCCAAAGCGCGAGATTTCCATTTTCGGATTATTTTGGGTGAAAGCATGGATGATCGCGCTCGCCGTTTATATTCTTTCGATCATTCCCATGAGCGGAATGGAACTCGATACCAGCGCAGCGAATCTGTTCGGGCCAACGTTTGGCGCGTTTGCCGCGATCGCCTATTTCCATATTGCATACCGGCAGTACGATTTTGGCCGCGCATTTTTAAATAGATCGGAAGACCTGCTCCAACGCAAACGAGGGCGAAGAACGGACACGAGCGACCCCAAATCCGTTGAAGTCCGAATCGATTCTATTCTCGATAAAATTGCAAGCACGGGAATGCAGAGCCTTTCGAAAGAAGAACGGGAATTTTTGCTGAAACATAGCAAGTAAGAATGAGTTTTCAACGCGCTCTCGCCTGGAGCATTTTTTGGATTGGGCTTTCGATGCTCACCGCGCTCGGAATCTATGCGGCATGGGGTATCGTGCCGGCGGAAGCATTCCTAACCGGGTACGCGCTCGAAAAAGCGCTGTCGGTCGATAACCTCTTTGTCTTCCTCATGCTCTTCACCTATTTTGGCGTGAAGCGCGAGGCGCAGCGGCGATCGCTTAATTATGGGCTGTTTGGCGCGGTGATCATGCGTGGCATTCTTATTTTCGCCGGAGTTGCGCTCGTCCGGCAGTTCGGATGGATCCTGTATCTGCTGGGCGCGGTTGTGATCTACACGGGGTTCGTAATGGCCCTCGGAGGCGAAAAAGAATTCGATCCGGGAAAAAGCCGCACCGTGAGGATGGTGCGGCGTTTTGTACGAGTATCGGAAGAGTATCATGGGAACCGGTTTTTTATTCGCCAGAAGGGACGAACGTTCGCCACGCCGCTGTTTCTCGTGCTCGTTGTGATCGAGGTGATGGACGTCATTTTCGCGGTCGATAGCATTCCGGCGATCTTTGCCGTAACGCGCGACCCGTTTATTATTTATTCCTCGAATATTCTCGCGGTGCTGGGATTACGCGCGCTCTATTTCCTGCTCGAGCGCGCGCACGATGCGTTTCGGTTCGTGAAGCAGGGCGTGGGGGTGATTTTGTGGTTCATCGGGGTGAAGATGATCCTTCCCGCCGTTTGGCCAGCGGCGATTATCAGCAATACCGTGGCGCTGGCCGTGGTGATTATGGTGCTGCTCCTTTCAATTGTGCTTTCCGTAACCATCCGTAAAACTGAATAATGTCCATTCTTTCTCTGGGAGAAGAAGGCTGGCTGGGATGGATGGGGTGACTGACCCAGCCCCCGTTTTAGGTCACAAATTTTTCCCTATCTTGCTTTTGGGTTGCCGAATCGTTATTTTTGCAGCGATGTATTCGTTGCTTTAGAATGGGCCTGCGGTGAACGAAATCCCTTCGAAGTGGTTTGGCGGATGATCGCTCATCCGCTATGCCTCGATTTTCTTCGAATTTTAGTGAAAATAACGGGAAGATTCTTTCATCATTTGGAGTTTAATCATGCTTTGCTGCGGTTTTCGGGTATCCGTGGGCCGCATCCTCCAGGAGCATCCTGTGCTTCGAACCGTTCTTTTGACCATGATGACCGATGAATCTTCACGATTTCAAAATTTATCCTTCATACAACATCGTTGTCTGGGCGGCCTATTGCCCCGGATGAACGCATCAGGTCACAAAATATTACCCATACTTTTTGGCTTTTTCGCGGTTACCTTTTACCATTTCGATGGTCATCTTAATAGAGGCGGATTTAATTATTAACCACTGGTAGCCGTCCAAAACAATTTTTTTGAGCAGTGCATCCGTAATGTCACGAGTCACCGAGAAAAGCGATTATCCGGCGAATGGCCACACGAATGGCCGTGTCAATGGTCATGCGAATGGCCATTCGAACGGTCATGCGAGTGTCCATGCGCGAAACGGCCGGCAGGAATCGCCTGAGAGGCGTCCGCGCGTGCTCTTTCTTTCCTATCGCTTTCCGTTTCCTCTAATCGGCGGCGACCGGATCAAGGCCTACTACCTCGTGCAGCATCTTTCTTCGATCGCGGAAGTCGATTTGATCGCGCTCGACGAAGCTCGCAGCGCTACCCCCGAAACGATTCCGGAACTCGAAGCCCTCGCGAACGTCCATTTGCTTCCGTTCGATAAGCGCAATGCCACCATCCGCGTCGCAAAGTCGCTGGTCGGCAATCGGCCGATTGAATTTGCGTATTACGATGACGCCACAATGCAGGCCGCCGTCGACCAGGCACTGGCCACGAACAAGTACGACCTGATCGTCTGCTTCTTTTTGCGAACCGCAAAATTTGTTCGGCATCTCGGTGGCCTAAACGCGCACACGCCAAAGCTCCTCGTCGCGGAAGATGCCCGCGTTATTTTGGAAGAGCGCGCAACCGAGCGGTTCTCCTTCTTTCGCGGACCAGGCGACCAGATGCAATATATTGTCCGTAAAATCGACGCCGGAAGATTGCGGGACTACGAGCCGCGTGCCATGGCGGAGGGGTTCGAGCGCGTCACGTTCGTTTCCAAAGTAGATGAGCGGCGCATCCTCGCGGCCAATGCAAAGCTGCCGACCGCGATCCTCACGAACGGCGTGGCCCTGGATGATTTTGAATTTTATGCCGGCGAGCGCGAGGATAAGATCATTTTTTTCGGCTATCTTGGGACGTACCACAATATCCAAATGGCGCGGCGGCTGCTGAAGCATATTTATCCAAAAATTCGAGAAGTCTCGCCGCGCACGAAGCTGGTGATGGTTGGCAAATCGCCAAACAAGCAGCTTCGCAAACTCATCGAGCATACCCCCGGCGCGGAACTCCACGCGGATGTAAAAGATATTCGGCCCTACCTGCACAGCGCGAAAATCCTCGTGCATGCGCAGACGGTCGGCGCGGGAATCCAGAATAAGCTCTTGGAAGCAATGGCGTTGGGAACTCCGATCGTCACCACGCCGGTCGGCGCGAGCGGCATCGAGGGATTGGAAGATAACGTGCATGCGCTCGTCCGCACGAGCGATCAGGCAATTATCGAAGCGACGCTCTCGCTCTTGAAGAACGACGACAAGGCGCTTCGCCTCGCGCGCAACGCGCGGCAACTCGTCGAAGACCGATATACCTGGGATCGCGTGTTCCGGTCGTTCAATGCAATCATTCGAGAGTGTGCGCCCCATTTCTTCGATTACGCCGGCGAGCCGCCCGAGCCGACAGGCTTTGAATCGCCCCACACGGAATCCGTCCGGTGGAAGGTGGGAACGTAATTGGAGGAAACCATGCCCGCGCCAACGATTGCTGAACCTCTTCAGCGGGGCTTCCTCGAAAACCCGGAAGCTTCCATTCATCCTCGCACGAAATCGGCGAAACCGGTTCTCGCCGGCCAGACCTATAGCAGCGCGTTCCTCCGGTTTCTTCAGCTCATAACCGACGTTGTCGTGCTGAACGTGATGTATCACGTATTTCTCTTCGCGCGCTTCGGCGCGTTCTTTTGGGAGAATCCAGCGCGGCTCCGTGATGCGCACCTATCGATCTATCCCGCGCTCGAAATTTTTATGAACCTGTTTTGGATGGCCATTGCCATCTCGTTTCAGGTCTATCGCCCCGCCGGCGAGCAAGGTGCAATTCATTCACGCCATGCCGGCGGGAGCCTCGATCAAATCCGCATCGCGGCGCGCGCAGGGATTGTGCTCGCGGTGTGTTTGCTCCTGTTCGTTGTCGCGCAAGGGGGGTATAATTACTATTCCCGGCTTTTTCTTGCGTTTTTTCTTACCTCGATTCCCGTTGCGCTCGTCGGCATTCGCATCGTGGAGCAATCGGCGCGCGCGACCGTTCGTTTGCAAAAATCGCCCCGTAAAAATATTATCGTGATCGGCGCGGGTTATACCGGCGAGCGTTTTTACGAAACCGTCTCCGCGAATCCGAATTATGGTTACCGCGTCCTCGGGTTCTTAGACGATAATGGCGTGGAAAGCGGCGTTCGCTCGATGATCTTAGGAACACTGCGCGATCTGGACCGCGTCGCAAGCCGGGCGACCGTCGATGAAGTGGTGATCGCGCTGCCACATGCGGATGAGGAGACGATCGCACGCCTCGTGACAGAATGTGAGAACCGCTGCATTCGCGTTGCGCTCCTGCCGGGCGAGGAACTGGAGGGTGGCCTGCTTGCATCCCGCACGATCGAGCGCGTCGGCGACCTCTCGCTCGTGCGCATGCGCGAAGCCCCGCTCGACCGGTGGGCCAACCGCGCACTCAAACGCGCGTTCGATATGGTGTTCAGCATCGCCGTGCTCGCGATCGTGTTTCCTATCGTGTTTCTCGCGAGCGCGCTGCTTATTAAACTCACGTCCCGCGGCCCTATCTTTTTCCAGCAGGAGCGTACCGGCGAGGATGGCCACACCTTTATCTGTTATAAATTTCGCACGATGCATGAAGACCGTTCCGCCCATCTTATTCAAGCGACGAAGGACGATCCACGCCTCACGAGCATTGGCCGGTTCCTGCGCCGAACGAGCATGGACGAACTCCCGCAATTTTGGAATGTACTGAAAGGCGAAATGTCCGTCGTCGGTCCGCGCCCGCATCCATTGAAGCTGACGGAGGACTACCGGAAGATCATCGCGCAATATATGGTGCGGCATTTCGTAAAGCCGGGCCTTACAGGCTGGGCGCAGGTGAATGGCTTCCGCGGAGCGACGCGCCAGCCCGAAGCGATGCAGCACCGCATCGAGCACGATCTCTTCTACATCGAGAACTGGTCGTTCTTGTTCGATCTCACCATCGTGGGCCGCACGATTATCTCGGTGCTGCGCGGCGACCAGAATGCGTATTGAAGTAATTAGGAATTAAGAGTGAAGAATTAAGAGTTATGTCCCCATTCTTAACTCTTAATTCTTCATTGAATAAGTATTCCATCGGTATTATTGGCGCGACGGGCGCGGTCGGAACGGAACTGCTGCGTGTTCTCGATGCGCGAGATTTTCCAATTTCTGAACTTCACCTTTTCGCGAGCGACCGTTCCGCCGGCAAGCAGATCGAATTTCGCGGCACTCCGATTACGCTCGAAAAGCTCGGCAACGAATCCTTCGAGCATCTCGACCTTGCGCTTTTTAGCGCCGGCAGCGAAATCAGCAAGCAATGGCGCGGCGCGGTGGAACGCGCGGGATGTATTATGATCGATAACTCCAGCGCGTTCCGCATGGAGCAGGGCGTGCCGCTCGTCATCCCGGAAATAAATGCGGAGGATTTGAAGGAGCACCGAGGCGTGATCGCCGTTCCGAATTGCTCGACGATCGTCATGCTGATGGCCGTCGCGCCGCTCCGCGCGTTTGGAAAAATAAAACGCATTGTCGTCTCGACGTATCAGGCGGTAAGCGGCGCGGGCGCGAAAGCCATGCAGGAATTAGAATCGCAAGCCCATGAATATTTGCATGGCCGGCCATTCCAACCGTCGGTTTTCCCACATCCGATCGCCTTCAATCTTTTCTGCCACAATACCGCGATCAATGAAGCAGGATACAATGCTGAAGAATGGAAAATGATCCAGGAAACGAAAAAGATTTTGCATGACGAGAATATTCTGGTCACTGCGACCTGTGTGCGGGTTCCCGTTTTTCGCGCGCACTCCGAAAGCATTAATATCGAATTTGAAAATGGGCGTCCTTCCATCGAAGAGATTCGCTCCGCGCTCGCTTTGTTTCCCGGCGTGAAGGTCGTCGACGATCGCGCTCAAAATCATTTCCCGATGCCGAATGAGGCCACCGGCCAATTCGATGTGTTGGCCGGACATATTCGCCACGACGTGAGCAATCCGCGAGCCGTCGATCTTTTCGTCAGCGGCGATCAGCTCCTCAAAGGCGCGGCGCTCGATGCCGTGCAGATCGCGGATAGTTTGATCGAGCAAGGGCTTATTCGTTCTTCACATGCGTAGCTTTCGTAATTACGTCATCCTGAGCGGATCAAAACGGAGCGATAGCGGAGTTTTGCGGAGTCGAAGAATCTCTTGCAGTCCTTCTTACTGATAGATTACAGATCCTTCGACTCCGTTGCTCCTCCCTTCGGTCGGACAAAGCCCAGCGGGCACCCTGCTCTGGGAGATATCTAACCCCCTGCGATGATGTTCGCGGAGTTAATTTGCGTACTCTGCGATCTTCCTACCGTTCCGCGCTTCCTGCTCGCGAAGCTCCGGAGTAAAGTTCTCGCCGAAATCGGCGGCCTCGAAGATCTGCCGAATCTCGACTTCTCCCTCCTGGAACGGCGCGCGCTTCAGCCATTCCACGGCTTCATCGAGCGACGAGCATTGCCAGATCCAGTATCCCGCAACGAGATCGCCTGTGAGTGGAAACGGACCGTTTGAAACGGAACGATTCTTACCGCTGAATTTTACA
>DASRZC010000105.1:0-5907 GCA_035686785.1 Kapaibacterium sp. (SeqCode) | reverse complement strand
CTCGGGAACTCGGTTCATTGGATGAAAATTAAACCTCCCCCGCAAATTCATACTACTGATTTCGAAAAGACAAAGCGGCGAAAATTGGGCTAAATTCCGTAGGGACGTGCTGCGCACGTCCCTCGGTGGTTATCCCGAAATGTTTGCATGCGGCGGGGATGGGACGTGCGCGGCACGTCCCTACGGTTTATCAATACGATTCCGCCTCGCTCGGGAATTTCCCGCTCTTAATATCGGCATCGTAGTTCCGAACGGAGTCGCGGACGGTCTCGGCGAGCGAGGCATAGCGGCGGACGAAGCGGGGATGGAATTCCTCCGTCAGGCCAAGCATATCGTGCATGACGAGGACCTGCCCATCGCAGTGCGGCCCCGCGCCAATGCCAATGGTCGAGACTTTAAGCGAGTCGGTAATTTCTTTCGCAAGAGCGGTAGGAATTTTTTCGAGCACGAGGGCAAAACATCCGGCGTCTTCCAATGCTTTGGCATCGTGCTTCATTCGGCTAGCTTCTTCTTTGGTGATGCCGCGCGTGCGATAACTTCCGAATTGATGGATCGATTGCGGCGTGAGCCCAAGATGCCCCATGACGGGAATTCCCGCTTCGCTCATGCGATGCACGTGATCGGCTACTCGCTCGCCGCCTTCGATCTTCACTCCGCCCGCGCCGGTTTCCTTCATAATGCGTCCGGCATTTCGGAAGCCTTCTTCGACCGAAACCTGGAAGCTCATAAACGGCATGTCGCAGATCACCATCGCATGTTCCCGCGCGCCACGCACGACTATACGCGCATGATAGATCATCTCGTCGAGCGTGACGGGAATCGTCGTCTCGTTGCCCTGAATAACATTCGAAAGCGAATCGCCGACGAGCAGCACATCAGCGCCGGCCTCGTCGAAAAGACGGGCGAACGTATAATCGTAGGCAGTGATCATCGTGAGCTTTTCGCCGCGTTTTTTCATTTCGCGGACGGTGCGCGTGGTTACGCGGCGCGTGTCTTTCGAAGGCGGAATATCGCGCGTATCAGCGCCATCACTGGACGCCTTGCGCGGACGAATGCTCTGAGATTTCATACGGCTTTCAGAAACACCGGAAGTTGCAAAATAAGTACGGGAATTGGTTCTGTTGTGAATCGGATCGTTTAAATTGCTGTTATCTACTTGCCGAATGACTATCACCGCAATCTCGAAAAACGCAAAACCGATTCGGTTGACAGACGAGCGGTGGGCACATATCACGGAGGAGCATTCTGAACTCGCCGGTTTTCGAACGGAGGTTCTCGAAACGATTGAGAATCCGGAACGAATTCTTCTCGGGAAGGATGGAGAGCTATTCGCGGTCCGGGAAATCGAAAAGAGCAAATATATTGTTGTGGTTTTTAGAGAATTCGAAAGCGATGGCTTCATTATCACTGCTTTCCTCACACGAAGGCGAGCATCGCTGGATAGGAGAATACAATTATGGCCACAGTAAACGTCGAGGATTACATTCATGTCTTACCTGCTGCCCGGCATGCGCCTTCCGGCATTTTTTGGTCGTCCTACGATGAGGGAGCTGACGTCTTGTACATCAATTTTAAGAAGCCGAGTCATGCGACGGACAGCGAACTCACGGATGACGATATTATTATGCGCTACGAAGGAGAGACCTTAATCGGAATCACTATTCTTCACGCAAGCAAACGATGATCTCGAATTTCGTCGTATTTTTGTAAGTAATCATTTAAGAAAATGCTCAGCAACTACATCCCCATCGCGCTCATGCTCATCATCGCCGCCGGATTCGGCGTGATCATGGCGAATCTCAGCAAATGGATCGGCCCGAGGCGGCCGAACGCGCAGAAGCTTTCGGTCTACGAATCGGGCATGATCCCGATCGGGACGACGAAGGAGCGCGTCTCCGTGAAATACTATGTGGTCGGGATGCTCTTCATCATTTTCGATATCGAACTCGTTTTTCTCTATCCGTGGGCCGTTATTTTCAAGAGTCTCGGAGCTTATGCGCTCTGGGAAATGTTCATTTTTATTGCGTTGCTTTTCGTGGGATACATTTACATCCTCAAAAAAGGCGCGCTGGAATGGGATTAAGATTATGGCACTGAATGAAGAATTACAATCGGAAGGGTTCATAACCAGCAAGCTGGACGATCTCGTGAACTGGGCGCGACGAAACGCGGTGTGGCCGATGCCGCTCGGGATTTCCTGCTGCGCGATCGAGATGATGCACTTCGCCGGGCCGCGCTACGATGTCGCGCGCTTCGGAGCGGAAGTGTTTCGGTTTTCACCGCGCCAGTCGGACTTGCTTATCGTTGCCGGCACGGTTACGTACAAGATGGCGAAAGTCGTCCGTAAGATTTACGACCAGATGCCGGACCCGAAATATGTGATCGCGATGGGCGTCTGCACGGTGAGCGGCGGAATTTACAGAACCTATTCCGTGGTGCAGGGCATCAACCAATTTTTGCCGGTCGATCTTTATGTGGTCGGTTGTCCGCCGCGGCCCGATTCGCTGCTCAAAGGGCTGATGATGATCCAGGAGAATATCAAAAATGACCGGCCCATTCGGCGCGGGACAGTCATCGGCGATCATGACCATCCGCAGCGGCCAATCGATATTCAACTTCATGCGATCGAAGGGCCGGCAAAACAAATCATCGCTCACCGCTAACATGTTCACATTCGAGCAATTAAAAGAAAAGAATCCCGAACTTCATTTCGATTCCATTGATGTGGGCGGCGATCAGGCTGTGATTGTTCCACGCGATCAGATCCTTGCCGTTGGGCTGCGGCTGAAAAACGAATTCGGTTTTGTCCAAATGATCGACGCGCTTGGTCACGACCGAATGGAGAAAAAGGACAGATTCGAAGTTACCTATAATCTTCGCAATCACATAACGAAGCAGCGCATTTTCATCAAGGTCCGCTGCGATGAGCGCGATCCGCACGTGCCATCGCTCGTTTCGGTCTGGACGGGCGCGAACTGGCACGAGCGCGAGGCCTACGACATGTTCGGCATTCTTTTCGACGGCCATCCCGATATGCGGCGTATGTATTTGCCGGACGATTTCGAATATTTTCCCCTACGCAAGGACTTCCCGCTCATGGGCATTCCGGGTTCGATTCCGCTTCCGCACCATGAGGATGCAGATCCGAGATTCGATGTTGCGAATAGGGGGGAATAAAGAAATGTCATCAGCCTCTTTAGCGAATTGGAAAAATCATAGATCCTTGTCACTAGACGAGATCGAGAATGCTTTAAGCCATATTTATCCACGGAAGAAAGGAGGTCGAAGAGCGCAAAAGAGTCAATCTCTCAATTATTCTTATCTTCTTTTGCTTTCCTCGGAATTTCAAGGATTTTGTAGGGATATTCATACGGAAGGCTCGCTTCATATTTCCCTCAATGTTGCTCCATCACTTTCAAAATTGATAGAGAACTTATTCGGCAAGCATCGTAAAGTCGATCATGGAAATCCGAATCCGGCAAACTTAGCAGCCGATTTTAATCAGTTTGGCTTCGATTTTTGGGCTGCGCTTGAAACAAGCTCGAAATTGAATGCTGGGCGACGAGGGCAAATCGATGATATGGTTCTCTGGCGGAATGCTATTGCACATCAAGACTTCGATCCGATCAAAAAGAAGTTCGGTCAACTCACTCTCTATCTTGATTGGGTGCAACGAATGCGCCAAGCGTGCGAGAAGCTTGCAGAGCAAATTGACAAAATTCTTGGGGAACAATTAACCACTATTACGGGTAAAAACCCATGGTGAATTTTTGAAAAACATGAAAATCAAATATAAGGTCGGCGATACCGTTAGGTTTCAGTTAGTCGATAAAGAAGTGGAGGGAGAAATCGTTGAAGAACGAGGTCCTATTGGGCGTAACGGTCAAATGGTTTACCGTGTAGCGGTGGATTTTAAGTACGCCGAAGAACCAATGTATTACAATTTAGAGGAAAGCAGCATTGAACCAGCACACGTTGTATCGCATTAATCCAAGTCCATGTTTGAAGACGAACTAACCATCGAACGACCCACTCTCGAAGAAGTGCCGCCACGCCAGCGCATCGTCGAGGCGTTGATGTCGAAAGACACGACGGTCTCGATGGAGGAGGACACGCTCGAACACGAGATGGTCCTCAATTTGGGGCCGCAGCATCCGGCGACGCATGGCGTGCTCCGCGTGCTGCTGCGCCTCGATGGCGAGACGATCGTCTCCGCCGAATGCGAGCTTGGCTACCTTCATCGCGGCTACGAAAAGCTCGCGGAGAACATGACGTACCACGAGTACATCCCGCACACCGACCGGCTCGATTATATTTCGCCGGTCGCGAATAATGTGGCGTATTGCATGGCGGTCGAAAAATTGCTCGGCCTCGAACTTCCGCCGCGCGGACAGTACATTCGCGTTATTTGCGCGGAGCTGGCCCGCATTTCCTCGCACTTCATGGCGCTCGGCGCGCTCGCGATGGATGTGGGCGCGCTCACCGTCTTCGTCTGGGCGCTCCGCGAACGCGAAAAGCTGTACGATATTTTCGATGTCCTCACCGGCGTTCGCTTCACCGTGAGTTACATGCGCATCGGCGGCATGGCGCAGGACATTGCGGACGATTCCATCCAAATGATCCGCGCCTTTCTCGAGGGCCTTCCCGATGCCGTTGGAGAAATTGCGGGGCTGCTGCATAAGAACCGGATTTTCCTCGAACGCACAACTGGAATTGGCATCATGCCGCCGGAAGAAGCGCTCGACTTGGGCTGGACCGGCCCGAACCTTCGCGGTTCCGGCATTGCGGTCGATCTTCGGCGCGACAATCCTTATCTCGTTTATAACGAACTGGATTTCGATGTCATCACTCGCCAGGAGTGCGATGTGCTTGCGCGCTACATGGTCCGATTTGACGAGATCAAGGAATCGGCGAAAATTATTCGGCAATGTCTCGATAAACTTCCCAAAGGAGACTACTCCGCGCGCGATGCGAAGCGCGTCGTTCCCAAGAAGGGCGAGATTTATAGTTCGATGGAAGAGCTGATCAATGACTTCATGCTCGTGAATTTCGGTCAGGCCGCGCCGGTGGGGGAAGTTTATAATGCGATCGAATCGTCGAAAGGGGAGTTGGGCTGGTATCTCGTTTCGAATGGTACCGGCTTCCCGTGGCGCAGTAAAATCCGAAGCCCAAGCTTCGTCAATCTTCAGGGACTCGCGCGCCTGCTCGAAGGCTGCATGATCTCGGATATCGTCGCCATCATTGGCTCGATCGATCCGATCATGGGGGAAGCGGATAAGTAATGAACTATCTTACCTGGATAATGAAAGGCCTTGTGTTCGCGGGGTCAACTTTATTCTGCGAGATGATTCTTCTCGCTCTGGGTTATTCGTTTTTGCTGCCCTTAGTCACAATGCTTTTTATGAGTATTGGCTTTGCAGTTTACTGGTTCAAACCGTTTGAGCAATCGGTTTTGAAAATGTTTGGGATAACTTTCACAGCAATTGCACTCTGCTATCCTTCAGAGTCATTCGCCATTCTTGGTGCTTCAACGACCACACATGCCGAAATTTCTGCATCTAATTACCTTCTAATGCTTCTAAATTTGATAATTAAGTCGATAATCATTTCGTGTGTTGCGGGTCTGATAGCGAAACGCATGAAATTGAAATCTGAAGATGGCTCTACTTATAGAGGTGCAGTTTAATATAGTTTCCAACGGAGTCAGCTGCGGATGTCGTTTCAGGTGTTGTTTCGATGCTCATGGAGAAAATTCGCAAACCGAAGGTGCAGGGATGGAACGAATTACTTAATTGAGGACATTATCCGATTATGAAAACGAAATCCAAACTTCCGAAAGCGCGGGCGGAGAAAAGCCGAAGCGCGCGAGCGGTTCCGAAAGCGAAACTCACGAGAAAACGGAAAATT
>DASRZC010000104.1:0-6102 GCA_035686785.1 Kapaibacterium sp. (SeqCode) | reverse complement strand
GCCTTTGGCGGGCAGTACCTTCTCACCTTCAAGGGAACGGATCAAGTTCCCAATCCGCAGTTGAAGAAGGAACTCGACGATTCGCTTGCACACGGCGAGCTTTCCCACGAGGATTATTAGGTAAAACTGCAAAGTCTGGCGGCCGATAATGTCTATTGGCTTATCAATGTCGCGAATAAATCCGGGTATCTTGCGACCGCTCGCCCGCTCACATTCTGGACGGATTTCAATCAGCGGCAGGAGCCGATTCGCAATCCCAGCATCATTAAATTCGGTTCGCGCGATCTTTACTTTACGCTCGATGCGTTCGAACAAGAAGGCGGGTTCCCAAAAGATACGCTTGGCAAAATGCAGGAAGCAAACGTGTTGGATGGCAAGCTCCGCCTAAAATTCCTGAGCTTCGATTTTCCGCCATCCGAGCGAGCGAAGATGATGTCCCAGCAGCCGTTCCATGTGAAGGCAACGGTCGTTGCGGCGACGGATGTGCATCCGGCCGGCGATACGCTGACGCTTGGGGTTACTCGCAATCCTGTTACCGACGAAGCAAAAGAGGATGACATCACCGTTCCGGGCACGCGGTATCACGTCCAGCTTGGGCAGCTCATGCCGGACATGCAGAATCCCGCGAATTCGAAAGTTGTCCTCCGTTATTTCGATCTCGATCATTTGCCGCCGCCGCCAACCGACGTGGTCACGGTGGAAGCTTTTATAAAGCCGTGGATCAATCTTGTATGGGCGGGGATTCTCACGCTGGTGATCGGCTTCGGATTTTCCGTCGTGCGCCGCCGCCGCGAGGCGCTGGTTGCTATCGACCGCGCGGAGAAAGCCTACCAGAAACTGCTTGCGAGTGGACATGCAAAGCAAAGTCCAGATGCGGCCTCGATGAAGAGCGCAGGTCGAATGCCATTGTTGAAAAAGAAGCGCGCTACGAACGCGTAAGAGTTTAATGGTCGCGCTCGATCACATACCGTGCAAAGGCTTCGAGCGCCGAGCGCGATTCGGATTCGGGCAACGCCATCAGAGCTTCGCTTGCTTGCGCCGCATATTCCTCCGCTTTCGCGCGCGTGTAGGCAATGCTTCCGTTCGAGGAGACGAAGTCGATCACTTCACGATAGGATTCTTTCGCGGCTTTTCCATTCTTTACGAGTGAAATAATCCGTTTCTTGGTGCTCTTATCTGCCAGCGAAAGCGAATGAATGAGCGGCAGCGTCAGCTTTTTCTCCTTCAAGTCGGATTCCGCCGGCTTGCCGACCGAGCCATTCTTCGATTCGAAGCCGAAGAGGTCGTCACGGATTTGAAAGGCGATGCCGATGGCCTCGCCATAATTTTTGAGAGCTTCTCGATAGGACCACCCCCGATCCCCCTCCTTCTTTAGGATGGGGTAAATGCTTGCGGCACCAAGCTCACAGCAAGTGCTGATAAGCGAAGCAGTCTTATCGGCGATAATTCGGAAGTAGGCCGCTTCGTCGATATTAAGTTGCCGGGCTTTTTGAAGCTGGTAGAGTTCCCCTTCCGACATCCTCCGAACCGCGCTCGAAGTAATTTCCAGGAAATGGTACTCATTTGTTTTGACCGTTCGAAGTAAACCTTGCGCAAGGAGATAATCGCCCATTAGGACGCCAACCTTATTTCTCCAGAGGGCTTTTATGCTGGCAAATCCTCGGCGGAGTTCCGAATCGTCGATCACGTCGTCGTGAATGAGCGTGGCCGTGTGCAGAAGTTCGACAAGTGTCGCCGCGCGGTAGGTCGCTTCGTTTACTTCGCCGCACGCTTTCGCGGAAAGCAGCACGAGCATGGGCCGAAGCTGCTTGCCTTTGGTGCGAATGAGATATTTCACGACGAGATTTACGAGCGGAACGTCCGAAATCATAGCGCGCCGGAATTCCGCATGGAATTCCTTCATCTCACGCTCGACAGGCCGCAGAATTTCCTGTAATTGGGACATGCGTTATGACATCGCGAGCACTTCTGATTTCCTGCGCTGCCGCGCCGCAAGTGCGGTGACGGCAACCGAAATTTCAAAGAGCGCCCAAAGTGGAACAAACAAAATAAGCTGCAAAATTGGATTCCCGCCTGGCGATAACAGCGCCGCGAGCGCCAGCAAAATCACAATAGAATGCCGCCGGTAATGCCGCAGAAACGACGGAGTTAAAATTCCCATCCGGGCCAGGAAATAGGCGATGAGCGGAAGCTCGAAGACGATTCCGGAGAGCAAAATTATTTCGAGAAAAACGCTCAAGTATTTCTCAATCGAGATCATATTTTCGACGTTGCCAATGACGAATCCCATGGAAAAATTAAGCACCATCGGCAGCATTAACCAATAAGCAAAAGCCATTCCGCAAAAAAAGCTAAAGACGGTAAAGAAACTGATCTGCCGAACATATTTTTTCTCTTTAGCCTTCAATCCCGGCGCAACGAATTTCCAAATCTGCGTGAGCGTGTATGGGAAGGAAACAATCACACCGCCCCATAGCACAATTTGCATCCAGACCGAAAGCTGCCCATAGACTTCCGTGTTCAGCAGTTTCATCGGCGGGTTCGTCTGCGTGGTGGGCAGAAGAATCACGTACTTCGCAATCTCATCGAAGAAAATGCCACACAGGATCATTCCGACGACAACCCCGATCACCGCGCGAACGACCACCCAGCGCAACTCTTCAAGATGCTCCCATACGGACATCTCCTGATCGTCCGGTTTAGCTGCCGTGTTATCCGTTTCGCTCATTTCAGCGCGCTAAACGCGCGGCGGGGCGCTTTCGTCTCAAAGAGCTTATTGGAACAAATTGGACTAATCTGACCGATAGATGAACCGAATGTGCTCGTGGTTTCAGTGGGAACGGCTGCGACCGGGAACAAAAAATAAGACGGCCCTGCGAGGAAGACACGATAGGCTACTCCGGAAATTCGATGGGAAACGGATGATCGCTCATCCGTTAAACATTTCGCTCACGCGAGATGCCAGTGATTCCCACCGAGGGAGCGCCACCGGATGTTGAATGATTGCTCATCCTTCCCGTGGCAACTCGGTACAAGGGAATAAAGAACCGTTTAATATCCCAAGTATCAGCGGGCGCCTGCCTTGCGTGGATGATCGCTCATCCACTGAGACCGCTGGCTTCCTCTGTCCCTCAGCCGTGCGGGCGGTCATATCTACACCTTGTCCCTGCTTCCCGGATGATCGCTCATCCAGTGGAATTGGGGCCACTGGCGACGCGGCACGCCGGCATGGCATTCTTGGAGTTCTCCGCTACCGTAAAGTCATCGTAAGTCGCGCCCAAACTAAGAAACGGCATGTGCTCTCGAAGAGCTTACGATAGCGGAGTGAGGCCTGTCGTTGGAATCAAGCGTCAAGCGTCCTATGGCTCACTGTTGGTTCTTTTTTCGTTGTGCTCCGGAGGTCCTGAAGTGGCAGAGCGGCGTGGCTTATGAGACCCCCGCTCTCCGGTTGGACAATTGCTCATCCTTGAGCTAATGCTCCCGGGTGATTTCTCATCCATGTGTCTTCCTCGAAGGGCCGTCCGCTATTATGTACAATTTTGGAGGCAACAGAGTTCTTCACCCGTTGGGTAAAATTCAAGGAATCCCTGATGAAGTTAGATTGTCATTCTGAGCGGAGCAAATCGTAGCGAAGCGGAGATTTGCGGAGTCGAAGAAACTCTTGCAGTCCACCTTATTGCCAAATCACATGAGATCCTTCGACTCCGTTCGTCTTCCCTTCGGTCGGACGAACTCCGCTCAGGATGACAGAGGAACTTAATTCTGTCACGTCTCCATCATTTCCGCCACGATTTTTACTGGCGGCGTGCCGAAGGAGAGGAGCGTATTGTGAAAATCGTAAAGCGAAAAATCCTCGTTCGCTCGCTCGAGTCGGGAGCGCAGTTCTTTGATTTGAAATTTTCCGAGCGTGTAAAAAAGATAGCCGGGATCGAAGACACCCCGCTCGGCTTCTCGCCGCGCGGCGACCGGACGAAGCAATGCTTTTTCCTCGAAGAGGTGCTGTGCTTCGGAAAGCGTCATGGTACCGGAATGTAATTCGATCGAGGCGAGATACCGCGACACGCGGATCAGTGCTTCCTGGATATAGGCCAGACGGATGCGCGCATCGCCCTCGCCCCATCCGGCTTCCATCATCATTTCTTCCGTGTAATGCGCCCAGCCTTCTAAGAATGCATAAGACCAAAAGCATTTGCCCGCTTTGCTCTTCACATTATGAAGATGGAGAAAATGCGTATAATGCCCTGGATATGCCTCATGGATCGAGACGATTTCGAGTACCGACCGGTTCAGCCCGTGTAAAAAGTCCTTTCGTTTCGCCTCGTCCCAATCGGGTTCCGGCAGGGTAATATAATAAAATGCTTCTGTCGCTACTTGTTCGAAGGCGCCAGGGCTGAACATCGCCGCGAAAGCCCAGCGCATGTGCGCCGGAGTTTCGCGAACCGAACATCGGACTTCCGAGGGAATGGCGACCAGCCCTTCCCGAATTACAAATGCCCGGATGCGTTCGAGCATACTCTCTGTCTCGCGCAGGATATTGTGTTCGCTGAAATGCTCGCTTTCGATGTAGGTATGGAATACTTCGCGCGGGCTGAGGTGGGGATCGAGTTCCTCGCACACTTTGAAGAGTTCGAGCGTCAGGCGGTCCAATTCCTGGTTCCCCTTTTCGAGCAGCGTTTCGAGCGAATCTTCCACGAGTTCGGAGGAGTGAATAAATCGTTCCAAAAGATCGGGCCCGAGCCGGAAGGAATCATAGAGCGCATGAGGAAGTACCACGGATTGCACGGCTTCGATAAAGCTCGAAATTGCAAGCTTGGCGCTTTGAATGGCATCGTTCAAATCTTCCAGCAGTTCTGGGTCCTCGATCGAGTAAAAGGTGCGTTCCGGCAGCCCTTCGAGATATTCCAGGCGCCCTTCGAGCGCTTCGATTCCTGTTTCCACGATGGTCCGGTCGAGGTGCGCGCTCAAATTCTGCCGTGCAATGGCGAGCACTCGCGGATAGGAACGAAGCCGCAGCAGAACGGAACGCATGCGTTCGGTAATCGGCGCGAAATCGCGGTCGGTCAGATGCGTTAGTTCGAGCTGATCGTTGTAGATCATCGGGTTCCACTCGAACTCGCGAAGTTCGGTCTGGCGAAAAATTTCATCTCGAAGTTTCCATTCGATCGTCCGGCATTCGAAGCGGCCGAGATCGTTGGAAGGGGAGTGCGCGCCATGCTTGACGTGAAAATCGTTCTCGTAGGTTTCGAGCGCGCTACGAAGATCGATCAGGTATTGCTCGCGGCGTGGCGCGCTATAATCCTCGACGAGACCGTCGTATTCGTGCAGGCCAAGCGAAGAGGCCATCGTCGGATAATAGCCTAAGTAGATCGAAAGCACATGCTCTCGAAAATCGGCGAAGGTGAGGAATTTACGGGATTTTAGCATGGATTAAACGAACACTTCTCGGAACAAGACTATTTCCCGCGCTATTTCTTTGCTAATGGAAATAGGTGCTTCGGGAGAGATACGTTTAATTTTCATGTAATGAACCGCGTTCCCGAAAATCCGGAAATTTTCAGAATTAACGCTCGATAGCAATCTGCCGGGTTTGCACATACCCATTTTCCGAAAGACGTAGGAAATAGATGCCCGATGGAAGACCATCCGTAGGGACCTGCTGCGCACGTCCCATTCCCATCGCCGTAAAAACTTCATTCCCCAACGCATCGAAGAGCGTGTAAGCAATCGGCGCCGAAGCAGGATTGCTCAGATTTATTTCAAAGCTTGTTCGTGCCGGATTGGGAACGATACTCTCGATACTAAACGGCGGCGCGCCTTCCATGGCGGCGACGAGCGTGCTGTCCCCGCAGCCGGTGAAGTCGATTTCGACGGAATCGGGAGATTGAAGCGAAAGCACCGTCGGCGCGCACGGCGTAGTTTGCGGGAAAAAGCTTTGCGCGTCATCCAAATAGATAAACGTCGCGTAGGTCGGGCTTCCAGCCCGACTCTCGCTCGGAGTGAGATATGTTTTGAACTCCGCATGCAGCAGCGGATCGGGCAGCGACTCCGCCGAATCGGAGCGAAGCGTGAGCGTAAGTGTAGCGCATCCTTCAGCTTGCGCTT
>DASRZC010000103.1:0-6501 GCA_035686785.1 Kapaibacterium sp. (SeqCode) | reverse complement strand
AAGGTTGAAGGATGAAGGATAAAGGTTGAAGGATGAAGGATGAAGGATGAAGGATGAAGGATGAAAAAAGAGGTACACAAAAAATAGAGCAGACGGAATGGAGCAAAATAGCAAAGAGGATTTAAGGCATCGGACGAAGCGGTATGCGCTTGCAATAATGGACTTATCCACCATTATTCCAAATAACCCTCGCGGCTGGGTGATCTCAAAGCAAGTTCTTCGCTCGGGAACTTCCGTCGGAGCGCAATACCGCGAAGCATGTAGAGCGAAATCCAATGCGGATTTCATCAGCAAGATCGAAGGGTCACTTCAAGAACTCGATGAGACGCTTTACTGGCTGGAATTGTTGCAGGAGTCGCAACTAATAGGTCTTGATAAAATCGCACTACACATGCGAGAAAGTGACGAACTGATAGCAATCTTAACGGCCATTGTCAAAAAAGTAAAATCATATTAAATCGTGCCGCTTACATCCTTCATTCTTCATCCTTCTGCCTTTACCGTTTCGCCTTTATCCTCTCGCCTTCATCCTTCATCCTTCATCCTTCATCCTTCATCCTTTTTCTACGAGCTTTCGGGATTATTCCTTCTCGCCGTTTTCCTCTACTTCATCGAGCACGCGATTTATTTGATCGGCGTAGTGCGCGGCGTTCGTCCGCCGGGCGGCGGCGCGCCGTTCGAGGAGGGAGTTCCGGAGCCGATCGTGGGTTCCGAAGCATCGCTGCCGTTTTGCACCGTGCTCGTTTGTGCGCGCGATGAGGAGCACAACATCGAGGAGTGCCTCGCGTCGCTCGATGCGATAAATTATCCGAAAGAGCGGCTCGAAGTGCTGATCGTCGATGATAAATCGACCGACCGGACACCGGAAATCCTCGAAGCGTGGAAAGCACGAATGCCAAATCTCCGCGTGCTCCGAACGGGCGAGGAGGTGATGAATCTGCGCGGCAAGGCCAACGCGCTCGCGCAAGGAATGGACGCAGCGGGTGGAGAATTCGTCATGATTACCGATGCCGATTCGCAGGTACGTCCGAACTGGGTGCGCGAGTATTTGAAATATTACGATGAGAATGTCGGCATGGTCGCGAGCATCACGCTCCTCGAACGAAAGCGATTTTTGGATGGGATTCAATCGATCGATTGGTCCTATCTCCTCGGCCTCGCAATGGCAAGCGCGAATATCAATCTCCCGCTTTCGGTGATCGGAAATAATATCTCGGTGCGCCGCGCGGCGTATGAAGATATTGGCGGCTACAGCAAGATTCCTTTCAGCGTGACGGAGGACTACGCGCTCTTCCAGGCGATCTGGAAAAAGGAACCGTGGAAAGTGCGGTTCCCGCTGCACCGCGATCTGCTTGTGATGAGCGCGCCGTGCCCCGATTTTCGTTCCTGGTGGCGGCAAAAACACCGTTGGGTAAAAGGCGGCGAAGGATTGCGCGCCGTCGGCTATCTCATTTTTATTATCGGACTTCTGGCTCATGCGGCGATGGTGCTGGCGCTCTTTTTTATTCCACTCGGTGCCGCGTTTGCGGTGATCGGAATCAAGTGGTCGGCGGATTTACTCGTTATTCTGCCCGTCCTCGCGCGCACGCGGATGCAATCGCTCCTCAAATACTTCCCAATATATGAAATTTATCTCGTGTTCTTCATCTTTTCCATGCCCGTGATGATGGCACAAAAAAATGTGAAATGGAAAGGGAGGGTGTATAAGCATTGAATGAGCGAACGCTCGTGAGAACCAAACCAAGTTTTATATCCTTATTTTGAGCATGACACGAGAATTCGACGTACTCATCGAACAGGATGAAGAAGGATGGCTCATCGCCTCCGTGCCGCAGTTACCGGGATGCCATACCCAAGCCCATTCGCTGGACCAATTAATGGAGCGCATCGAGGAGGCTGCCAAGCTGTGCCTGGAAGTTCGAGGCGATTCCGATCCGGATGTGCGCTTTGTCGGAATCCAACGATTAGCGATAGAAGTATGAGCAAAATGCCCGCGGTCGGCGGGAAGGATCTTGTCCACGCGCTTCGCTCCTTAGGGTTCGATCTTGAACGAATTCGTGGAAGTCATTACTTTCTTCAACATTCGGACGGCCGCTCGACCGTGGTTCCCGTTCACAGCAACGAAACGATTGGACCGGGATTGCTGTCGCGCATTTTACGAGAATGCGAAATCACACGCGAAGAATTGCTCTCGGTATTATGAGTTCAATCCAAATCATTTTCATTTGCTTTTGTCATGCCCGGTATGATCGCGCAAAAAAATGTGAAATGGAAGGGACGGGTGTATAAGCATTGAAATTACGAATTACGAATTACGAATTACGAATTGATTGGCGCCACGCTGTCATCTTCAGCACAACGCTTTTTCTTTTTTCGCAATCGTGCTTCGGGCAGGAACCGCTTACATCCGATCCGGGATTCTTTCTGGAGCCGAACCGATTCAGCGTCACAAAGGAACTCGGGGCGCGTCCGCTTTGGCTCGCAATGGGCCTTGGTCGGCCAATTTTTTTATTTCAAGGTGTTCATATCGGACTGGAAGGACTTGCATGGAGCCGACTCGAAGCCCTGAGTGATTTTCGTTTTCCTGTCGAGACGGTCGATTATTTCTTTGGAATCTTTTTTACGCAGAGCGAAGGAAGGGATGCGGAATGGAAATTAAGAATCAGCCATATATCCTCTCACTTAGTCGATGGAACCGATAGTGTTTTCGGAGGTTCGAGCAGCCACTACAGTCGCGAATTTGTCGAATTGACACGCAGGGCTCGCTTCGGCAGCCACGAAGAATTCCAGTGGACATTCGGTCTCCGTGGATATTTTCATCAGGTCACGAAAATCGAACCATGGATTGCCGTGCCAGCTTCGCTCACGTGGAACTTCGCGCAATATGCGCCGGAGCTATTTTATGATTCCATTCCACCTGGCAGCACCGCCTACACGTTTTCCGCGTTCGTTTCGAGTGGCGATGGCCCTGTGTGGCCAACCGTGACCGCTGGATTACGAGCTGATCGCTTTGCGAAGGATCTTGGAATACTCGACCTTCAACTTTATTACCAATATGGCGCTTCCTGGGCAGGCACCGATGCGGGCGCGAAGCGGAGCACGATAAATTTACAAATGGACGTACGTGGATTCTGAAGAAGTCAAGGCTCGAATAGAAACAAGGGCGGACGAGAAGTTCCTGGACCGTGTGCTCGGCAAGCAGCGGCTGTGGCTGCACGTCCTGCTTTTTCTTCTTACGTATTTTACCACGACGCTCGCGGGCGAGATGTGGCGCGGCGTGCAGGACGTTGGCGATCTCGCGAACCTTCATCTCGGTTTCGAATACGCGACGCTCATCATGCTTTTTCTTAGCGCGCATGAGTTCGGGCATTTTATCGCGGCCCGCATTCATAGCGTCGATGCCACGCTTCCCTTTTATATTCCGTTTCCGGGCTATCAATATGGAATGATAAATTTCGGCACATTCGGCGCGGTAATTCGCACCCGCTCGCGGGTGCCTTCGAATAAAGTCATGTTCGATATTGGTGTCGCGGGTCCCATCGCCGGATTCATCGCATGTATCGGAATCCTCGCCGTGGGATTTGCGACGCTACCGGGCATCGAGTATGCGCAGCAAATCCATACCAGTTATCCCATCTCGTTTGGCAACACGCTTTTTTTTAGCTTCATGGAAAAGCTGTTCGCGAATCCGCATGGCTACATGCCGCCGATGTCGGAAATCTATCATTACCCGTTGCTCTGCGCCGGATGGTTCGGTATTTTCGTTACCGCGCTTAATTTACTTCCCATCGGACAGTTGGATGGCGGCCATTTAACCTACACCCTGCTTGGTCGCACGCTGCATAAACGCCTCGGCCAGCTTACCGCGCTCGTGCTATTCGCGCTTTCGATCCCGCCTGTCCTTACGGGATTTTTGGATAATCCACCGGCCTGGCTTCAGGCGATCTCGCTGCCCGGCGGGGAAACGTGGCTGCTCTGGGCGCTCCTCACCACATTCGTTATTCGTTTTCGGCATCCGCCATCGGAAGACGAAAGCCCGCTCGATCTTCGCCGAAAAATTATTGGCTATATAACGATCGTGATATTTATCGTGTGCTTCACGCCATCACCGCTCATCGTTCAATAAATGATTCGGCGTATAGAAACCGCGCTGCTCGCGATCGCATGCGTTCTACCCTTTGTTCGGCTTGGCATTGGGGAAATCCAGCCGTGGGATGAATCGCTGTATGTCATTCGCGCCACGGCATGCCTGAAGTTTGGCGCGTGGCTCGATCAAACGAAGTATGCAGTCGGCCATCTCTATTCCGCGACGCATCCGCCGTTTGGCGTGTGGCTCATCGCCATTTCCAAATATCTGCTTGGCGATTCCACCTTCGCCGTTCGTCTGCCGGCGGCGCTTCTGGCTTCCGGGTCGGTGCTGCTCCTTTGGGTGATTGTGCGGAAATTCGCGTCGCGCGAAGCGGCGCTCGTTTCGGCCATCTCGCTTGCCACGGCCGATCTTTTCGTTCTCTTCAGCCATCTCGCCCAGATGGAGACGAGCGTGCTCTTTTTTGCTCTGGCATCGGTACTTGCGCTGGTCATTGCTATCGAGCAAGAGCGGTGGACTTGGTGGACGGTGAGTGGACTTTTTTTAGCGATGGGGCTGCTTATCAAGTTCGGTGTTGCTTTATTTGTTGCACCGTTTCTCATTCTCTTGCCGTGGGCACTCGGTAAACCTCGGACGATCCGTTATGTATTATTTTCCTTTTTAATCGCGGGTGCCATCGTGGCGCCGTGGTTTCTGATGATGGAATTACGCCATCCCGATTATTGGAGTCATGTCCTGGCTTCCCTGGTGACCTTGGGCGAAGGCCATTATGCGCCCTCGAAACTTGCGTGGTGGTATTACCTGAACCGGCTCGCCGTGGGTTTGCCATTACTTATTGTCGTTCCGTTTGTAAAATGGACGAATAGGTTTTACCTTGCCGCCATCGTCTGGCTTGCCGCATTATTGGTGCTCCTGCAAGTTGTTGGGACGCACATGCCGCACTTCGCTTTTTTGCTGCTGGCTCCGGGCGCGGCGCTTCTGGGCGCGGCATGGGATTCCATTATGGAGCGTCCCGCGAAATGGCGTTGGGTGTTCTTCCTGGGCGCAGTGCTGGCGATAGCCTGGTCCGCGAGCGAGCAAGTCCGGCTCCTGCTCACGCGCCATCTGGCATGGAGCGATTTCATCGTTCGCCCATTGGGAATGATTACGACTGGCATTGCCGTCGCGTTGGCCGTCATTGCATTAGCGCGGATACAATCTCGCGCCCGGTATGCGGTCGCGCTTTCGCTTCTGTTGCTTGGGCTTGCCTTCACGCATCTACTTTCGGAAGATGTGCCCGTATTCGAGGACGGCGCCGCGAAAGTGGCCGCGCTTGCCGAGGGTCTATCTTCAAAATCGGACATGGTTGTTATTCATTCCGATTATCCGCATGAGGAATATGCGCCGCAGCTTGCCTATTACACTGGCGGATGGACGTTAGGTTGGATTCCGGACAAAACATCGCGAACGATCACCTGGGATAGCGCGGCAACGCCGGCGTATGCTCCGGACACCGCGCGAGAAATTGCGGTTGTCGTGAACTATACTGGTCGTTTCAATCATCCCTCGCCCGGCAAAATCGCGTTATGGGATTCGCTCACCCAAAAGCTTCATCGATCGTTTTCGAACGAGCGAGTTTTTCGGTCGTATGTGGTTTTTTACTAAAGCTCCGATCTGCCAGCCGTTTCCTCTAAAAGATCCCCAAGCGCCTGAAAGACTTCCTCGATGGCAATTGAGGAAGCTGGCTTTTCCTCGGTGGAGTAGAGCATGCGGTGCGGGATCGCGTACGGCAGGAATTCATTTGGAACTAAATACAACCCGATGACCGGCACGCCCTGCGCCGCCGCGAAATGCGCGACCGACGTATCCGGGCTGACGACCGCGCGGGCATGGCGGATCGCCACGGCCAGATGGAGCACTGAAGGTGTTTCGAGATAGGAAATTCGGGGATGGCCGGCATCGAGAAGCGCGCGCAAGCTCTCCGCGCGGGCTGGCGCGCTCGATAGAAAGACGTGGTAATTTGGCCACGCACTCACAATGCGTCGCGCGAGCGCGAGCGAATTCTCCACGCCCCACTCTTTATACTCCTGCGAAGCGTCCGTGTTGATAATAATATATTCGGATGTTCCCGATTTTTTCAAGACCGATTCCAACTCGCGGCGAAACGGCTCTGCAATTTCGGAAAACTCCGGGAGCGCAGGCAGTTCGGATAAAATATCCTCGGGAAAGTCTATCGACGCTTTCAGCAATTGAATGATTTGATGGACCATCGGCGTGGGCGGACGAAAGGGAGGGCGGTCATGTATGGCCGAATAAATATGCAGGTATTTCTCTTTTTTCTCGCGCACACCCGTTACACTGATGCCGTTGGGCGCTATAATTTTCGAGTAAATCGCGCCCCGCGTTTTATCGCGGAAGACAAGATTGATAACCAC
>DASRZC010000102.1:0-4100 GCA_035686785.1 Kapaibacterium sp. (SeqCode) | reverse complement strand
AAAGCCCTTTGGGAAGAGTGGAGGAAGCAGCCGGATAAGATGCATGTTCGATTGCGCCGAAACGAAGAGGGCGATAATGAATATGTTTTTGTGCGGTTGGGCGAGGAATCGCATGATACCATCGGCATTCTCGCGATGGATGAGTCTGGTCATCTCGCAGGAGCATGCACGACGAGCGGGCTGGCCTTCAAGATGCGCGGTCGTGTGGGCGATTCGCCGATCATTGGCGCGGGGCTATACGTCGATGGCGCGGTCGCGGCCGCCGTTGCCACGGGCGATGGCGAACTAATGATGCGCGCCTGCTCGGCATTCAGTATTGTCGAATGGGTGCGGCAGGGGATTGAACCGAATGAAGCATGTGAGCACGCCATCGCCCGCATCCGGCGCGATAAACATCTCACCGATGATATGCAGTGCGGCCTCATGGTCATTCGCTCGGATGGCGTCTGGGCTGCGGGCGGGCTTCGTTCCGGATTTCAACTCGCCGCCGCCAGTGAAAGCGAATCAAATAGAATGCATGATATTTTATAAGATGTCATTGCGAGGAGCATTCGGCGACCGAAGGGAGCCGAACGCGACGAAGCAATCTCACGCTTGAGATTGCTTCGTCGCGCGATTCTCCCTCCGGTCGAATCACGCTCCTCGCAATGACGGGTTGGGATGCGCTCCCAATTCGTAATTACCCCGGCTGGCATTCACTTTGAAACACCCTATGCCATGAACGACGACCGCGAGCATTCTCAGCCGCGCAAGCTCACCATGCACAAGCGCACCACGAAGACGACCGACGGCAAGCGGCAGTTGATTTTCTATACCTTTGAAACTGAGAACCCCCGCCTTTTCAAGGCGGGGGCAGGGGGTGGTTCTTCACCGGCTATGGATCCACCACCCCCCAACCCCCGCCTTGAAAAGGCGGGGGAGTAAAGGCTATGTCAGAACTCCGCTGGAATCCGCTTTTAGGCGAATGGCTCGCGACCGCAACCGAGCGGCAGGAACGCACCTTCCTTCCGCCAGCGGATTATTGTCCGCTCTGTCCGACCAAGCCCGGCGCATTCGAGACGGAAGTTCCGGAACCAACCTACGACGTCGTCGTCTTCGAAAATAAATTCCCGAGCTTGCGGCGCGATCCGCCAACGCCGGCGGTCGAGGCTTCCGATTTGTATCCCGTTCGGCCCGCGCAGGGTGTGTGCGAGGTCGTGCTTTATTCTCCCGACCACGATGCAACGCTTGCAGGGCTTCCAGCGCGGCAATACCTAAAGCTAATATTGGCATGGACCGATCGTTACAAAGCATTGAGCGCACTCGATTTTGTAAAATATATTTTTATTTTCGAAAATAAGGGGAAGGAAATTGGTGTTACGCTGTCGCACCCGCACGGGCAGATATATGCTTATCCCTTCGTGCCGCCCGTTATACAGCGCGAGCTGAATCAATCTCTTCGGCATCATGAAGCTACAGGCGAATGCCTGCTCTGCGATATAATGCAGCGCGAAATCGAGGATGGGCGGCGAATTATTTTTCAAACCGATCACTTCGTTGCGTATCTGCCATTCTTCGCACGCTGGCCGTATGAAGTGCATATTTTGCCGAAGCGCCATCTGCAATCGTTCCTCGATTTCAACGAGGCCGAGCAGATTGATCTCGCGCTCGCGATGAAGCAATTACTCGTGGCGTATGATGCGGTATTCCACAAGTCGATGCCCTATATGATGAACATTCATCAAGCGCCGGTGGATGGAATGCCTTATGATTATTATCATTTCCACATCGAGTTTTATCCGCCGCTGCGTCAAGCCGATAAACTGAAATACCTCGCCGGCAGCGAGACCGGCGCCGGAGTATTTATCAACGATACGCTCGCGGAGGAAAAAGCGGCGGAACTTAGGAATCTCGTGAAGCCGGCGGAATGGTAACCCATAGTCCTAAACCGTCATTGCGAGGAGAACTCAACGACCGAAGGGAGTTGAGTTCGGTTGCGAGGCACGAAGCAAAGCAATCCGTTGATGTTACGCGGGAGATTGCTTCGTCGCGTTCGGCTCCCGTCGGTCGCCGAACGCTCCTCGCAATGACATTTAAAATGGCTTAATCAGAGGTTCATTAATTGAATCACCTTCAAAAAATTTGCTTACATGGTAAATCCCGAGAGCGTTCGATCCGAGTTTGCTGCGTGCTTTGGCGATGCTGAAGGCGTCCGCCTTTTTCGCGCGCCGGGGCGCGTTAATCTGATTGGCGAGCACACGGATTACAACGATGGCTTCGTGCTTCCCTGCGCAATCGACTGCGATACTGTCATTGCCGCCCGGCCGCGCGAGGATTCCATTATTTCCGCGTACTCGACAAATCTCCATGAGGAGGGATCGTTCGATCTCGCGCATGCCGCAGAAATCCGGAAGGGTTATTGGCTGAATTACATCGAAGGAACCGCGCGGGTACTGGAACGAAAGGGATTTAAGATCGGCGGAGCGGATATTGTTCTTGAATCCGATGTGCCAGCCGGCGCGGGACTTTCCTCGTCCGCGTCGCTCGAAATGGCGGTCGCTATGACGCTGGTGCGGCTCGGCAATCAGCCGATCGACCGCAAGCGCATGGCGCTTGCGTGCCAGGAAGGGGAGCATGAGTTCACCGGCGCGATGATCGGCATCATGGATCAGTTCATCTCCGCCTTCGGCGAGGAAGGTATGGCGCTGCTTCTCGACTGCCGCTCGCTCGAAACGGTTTCGATCCCGGTTTCTCTCGAACATCACGCACTCATCCTATGCGATACTGGCGTACAGCACGATCTTGCGGCATCGGCCTATAACGACCGGCGCAACGAGTGCAAAGAAGCGGTAAAGAAATTGAGTGAATTCATTCCCGGCATTCGCAGCTTGCGGGATGTGAGCGAAGCAAAGCTGCGCGCATTTGGTGGCGAACTTCCCGATGTGCTGTTCCGACGCGCGCGGCACGTCATAAGCGAAAACACGCGAACGCTCGCCGCGGCCCAGGCCTTGCGCGACCGTAATTTCGATGTTCTCTCGGAACTTATGTATGCCTCACATGAATCGCTGAAAATGGATTACGAAGTGAGCGCGCCGGAACTCGATCTTTTGGTCGATACCGCGCGCACCATCCCCGGAGTTTTCGGCAGCCGTATGACGGGCGGCGGATTCGGCGGATGTACCGTGAGCTTCGTCGAACGAGACCGCGTTGAAGAGTTTACGCTTCGAATGAAGGCCGCGTATAAGCAAGGCTTTGGCCGGGACCTTTCGATCTATAATGTGAAGATCGTTCGAGGGGCGGAAGAACTAACGAACGGCGAATAGGGAAGCTGGAAGATTAGCGGCGCCTTGCCACGCGCAGGACATTCGTTCCGGTCGTCGAATTCAGCACGATCGTATAGATCCCATCCGCGTCCGGAAGCGGCAGCGTGACTGGCGCGTTTCCCACCATTGGTTCCTCGAAGCGGCTTCGTTCGGTGCCGAGTATATCATAGATCACAATTGTTACCGCGCCTAAATCGATGGAGGAGGAAATAGATACGTTCCCATCCGACGGATTCGGCACAACGCGGAACACCGGCACTTTCCCCAAATGAACGAGTTGCGAAAGTAGTGGAATCGCGCATCCTGTGGGAGTGGAGATCGTGCTCGTCGCCGCTTCCGGTAGTGAATATTCGCACGGAGAAATCGCGGTGAGGACGTTCAGCGAATCGAACGTCGCATGAGCGTTCGTGTTGGAATCATTCCAGGCAGTAAACTTCGCATATCCCGCGATAACGCCCGGCGCAGCACCGGAGATATGAAGCATCGAGCGGCCCAGCCACTCGCCGCCCGGAACATCCAGCTTCGCGCCCGATGGCGAGAACGAGCCGAGATAATCCACCGAGCCATCGTAATGCAGCACTAGATCGACATCTTCGGGATGCGCGAGGCCACTGATGGTGATGGGAACCGCGACGGTAGCGCCGAGGGTGGCGGTCTTTGCGTCAGCGGTAGAAAGGCTCAAGGCGTTTGGCTGAAGGTTGACATATCCGGCGAGAGACACAGTGTCGTTCGAGCCATTATCGAGCGTGAGGACAAGTTTTGCGTTTTGATTGCCCTGCTTGATGCCGCGAAGGGTAA
>DASRZC010000101.1:0-34210 GCA_035686785.1 Kapaibacterium sp. (SeqCode) | reverse complement strand
TTAGTTGTGCGGCGCGGTACAATGCGTAGTGATCGACGAGGTTGGGGCCTGTCGCTGCATTCCCTGCAAACTTTACTTGCCAGGCATTGGTATCGATCGGGACTTCGCTATATCCGGTACGATTGCTAAAAATCGAATCGCTCCTGCGCGCATATTTCGTTGCGCACGCGGAAAGCGTGAACGCAATAGAAATAAACAGGAAAACTCGAAATGTTTTCATACCATCCTGAACATCCCATTTATCCCATAAATCCCGGTTCAGAGTGATTCTGCCTGTGCCGGTTCCAAATGGTAGCGCAGCAGTGACGGACAAACATCATAGCCATTCGGCCACTCCAAACCGCCAGCAACAATGCAAACCTTACGGAAAAAGTCGATGTCACGGAGCGCGCGGCTCATTTTTCCCCGCAGGAGCGGTTCGAAGTCAAAATCCTCGACGGAGCCGTCGAGAAATCGGAGTCGCAGCGTGTAATCGTGTAAGTATTCCGCTTCGAGGATTTTGGGTACGGCGCTCACTGCAATGGTTCTATTTTGCGAAGTGGTTCTTCTTCGGTACAAAGCATCCGGTTTTCAAAGCGTTCAAGCTTAGGCGGGAGTGAACGATACTTCCGAACCAAAGACATGCGCGTGACGAATAGGAATGCCTGCAATGGTAATATTAAAGAGATCGTGATCTACGGAAATGTGAGCAGGAAGTTGGTTGTAACTCTGCATAAATTCATCCTGAGGGTCCAGTACCACAATCTTACCAAAGCTAAAAAGTTCACGATCGGCAAGTACTTCCGTGAGTTTGGGCGCCATTTCCTTTAGGAACTCGAATTCATCATTGATCCACGGTGCTGAAACCACGAGATCCCATCGACCATCCGCATCTTCGCGTTCAATTATGGCGGCAAAATCAAAACCGTCATTATCTCTGGAAATATCTTCCAAGACTCTTCGAACCCGTTCCGTAAGATCATTCATAATAGTACTTTCAAAAATCCACTAGCATTTATCAAAAAATCGAGTGCCTCCGCAGAGATTGTGGATCGGCGATTATATCTCATTTCGGGATTCCACTTTTCTACGATCTGCCAGGCTATGGAATACTTTCGTTTGATTTCTTCCAGCTTACCCGTGAAGCTAAGAAGGAAATTCAAATCATGGCTCTTGAGTGCCCGGTGTTCCTTCGTCAGAGGAAATTCTTCCCATCCCAGCGTGTCGCAAATTCGAAATTTCAATGCGCATTCCACCGCATAACCTGCAAGATAGATTGCGCCAGCAAAACGTTGAGCACCAAGTAATGCTCTCGCATCATCGAGGTGCTCAGTTGCAAGCTGTTTGAGATCTGATGCTGTCATTCCAATACGTCAGCATTACTTCCGCTTCTTCTCCTCGATCACCCCACCCGCCGCTACGGCGCCGTTCGTTATCGTAGCGGGTTCGAGGGAAATTCCGAGCTTTGCGCGTACGGCGGTCTCGACTTTCGCGAATGCCTTTGCATCTTCCTTGAGATACGCCTTCACCGAATCGCGGCCCTGGCCGATGCGCTCGCCTTCGAAGGAGAACCACGAGCCGGATTTCTGTATGATATTATGCTCGATTCCAACATCGATCATGTCGCCCATTTTCGATATGCCTTCGTTATAGAGCACGTCGAACTCCACTTCGCGGAATGGCGGCGCGAGCTTGTTCTTCACCACTTTCACGCGGACGCGGTTGCCGATGATCTCGGTTCCGTCTTTAATCACATCACGGCGGCGAATATCCAGGCGGACAGATGCATAAAATTTGAGCGCGTTGCCGCCCGTCGTTGTTTCGGGATTGCCATAGAGCACGCCGATCTTCGAGCGCAATTGATTCGTGAAGATAACCGTCGTGCCGGACTTGCCGATAACAGCCGTGATCTTCCGCATCGCCTGCGACATAAGCCGCGCGTGGGAACCCATCTGCGCGTCGCCCATTTCGCCTTCGATCTCGGCGCGCGGCGTGAGCGCGGCCACGGAATCGATGATGATCACATCGAGCGCCGCCGAGCGCACGAGCTGCTCCAGAATATCGAGCGCTTGTTCGCCGAATTCGGGCTGCGAAAGAATCAGTTCATCGACGTTCACGCCGAGGCGCTTTGCGTAACCAACATCAAGCGCATGCTCGGCATCTATAAAGGCCGCGTTGCCGCCGCGCTTTTGGGCTTCGGCAATGATGTGCAAGCAGAGCGTCGTTTTGCCAGAAGATTCCGGCCCGAAAATTTCGACCACGCGCCCGCGAGGCACGCCGCCGATGCCGATCGCCGCGTCGATCGAGAGCGAACCCGTCGGGATTACTTCGACTTTCACATGCGGCTGATCGCCTAAGCGCATCACCGAACCTTTGCCGTGATTTTTTTCGATCGCGTCCATTGCGATCGTGAGTGCTTTCTTGCGCGCGTCTCTGGTTGCCGTATCTTGCATCATAGAGTTTTTATTCTAAAAAAAGTGTATTGAAAATTGCTGGACGTGAAGTTATGGAAACGGCTAATCCCGTTCGCCGTTCCCGGAAAGGGTTGAATGTTTTGAATAGTTGTTGCAACATCCGGTGTGGTTGTTCTATTCATATTCATCAGAAAACTATAAAAAGGCACCTTTTTCAGCATTCATTCATCAATTATTCATTAAGCCAAGCCTGGTGCTAAAAACAGCACTGAAAGAACCAGTGGTGAGAAGGTTTTATTCCCGGAATTCGTATAAAAAATGTAGGGACTTGACTTCGTGACCACAAAGGACGTGACTCCCACGTGAACGCACTCATCCAGCAAGACTTTCACTGGCGATTTCTTCCGCCGTGTGTAAAGCTTCGGCAAGCGCTCTCGCCACTTGGGTGCGCATTCAGTGATGCTGCGTAAAAAGTGTGTAACTGCGTTCGATATAATCATTATACTCTGGTGGAAGGCCCCGATGCTCAATCGTTTTGTGCGTATGATGATTGTAGATTTCAACCGTATCCGAAGGAAGTTCGTGAATGGTGATTTCTTCCAGCGTATCGAGATGCGAACCATGCCACTTAAATTTCATTGCCTCATTATGACGATCGGAGATAGTAATGATTCCCGATTCATCGAGATGGAAACAGGGTTGCGGACAATAATTTAGCTGCTTCAATGGTGAAAATTTCTTGCCATTCCATAGCCAGACATTCGCATATGGCATCCCATCGAATTTCCCATTCGTGGGATGATGTTCAACCACAATCATATCGGGAAGATCGTAGAGACCGGTATGTGAAACTAAGTGAACGCCGTCAGGAAAATCGCCGGGCTATGCGTACGCTTGATCGATCTCTCGATCGATTAGAGTTCTTGCGGCGCGCTTCCATGCATGAAGAGGATCTGGTTCCGTGGTATCCGGCAACGGCGCGGCTTGTGAGGAAGAAAAAATCGGTGGTAAATCGCTCCGCGATCTTCCCGCCCAAAAGCATAAACCGCTCCAGAGGAACAGGCATAAAGCAATGAATACCTTCCAAAAATACATCCCTCGCTCCTTTCTCGTTTGAGATTTTATGCTGCGCTTTCTTTGATTCCCGAAGCGCATCGGTGCGGACATGGTGCGTTAATAAACATTCCCTCGGTACTCGATTTTTTCGATATTGATAATGACAGGGTCGCCGCCCTCATATCGAAAGATCGCTCGAATGCCTCCGATGCGAACTCGCCAATATCCTTTCCGTCCCTTCATTGAAATAATATCCGCGGTATTATCTTCTCGCAGCAGAATCTTCCGCATGGCGAGTTCCACGGCATCAGCGATCATTTCCGCTGTAAAGCGATTCGAGTTCTTTTGAATGAACTTTTTCGCCTGATGAGAGAAGACGATCTCTAAATTCATAGGGATATGGATCGCCGGATAACCAGGTCACTCGGCTTGCGCTCCTCATCCGTCATCGCTTCGAGACTTCGGACAATGTCCGCCTGCTCTTCATCGCTCGCGGCCGGAATATGGGAAAAATCCCGTTCGAGCACGGTGACGGCCCGCTCGACCGTAAACCGGTCCACTTGATGTTTATCGACCAGAATGACAAAGGTGTCATCCGTTTCCGCTAATTCGACATTTCTCATAAAATACCCCTCTCGATATTAAGACATGCACCTATTCTATCGTTCCTCGGTCAGGCTTTTTCCGGAAGAATCTCCACTTCCGGACGTTTTTTTCGACGCGAAAAGCTAAAGCCGGCAATGCCAATTCCCAATCCGATGAGCGCGAGCGCATTCGTCGTGAGCGAGATCGTCCGGCCCGCCACGTAATGCGGATCGTAGTAGGTAAGCTGCAACTCATGTTGCCCCGCAGGCACGGCGATGGCGCGGAAGGCATAGTCGGCTCGATAAATCGTCGCAGGCTTGCCATCGATCGTTGCTTCCCAATCGGGATACCAGGTATCCGACATAAAGAGCAGCCGGTTGCCCGCGGTCTTCGTGTGGATCGTAACGTCCTCGTTTTTGTAATCCATCGTGAGTTTTTCTGCGGAGGTGTCGATTGCGGCGGGATCGAGCGCGGGCATTCCCGCAGGCGCTTTATCGAAGAAGACGACATCGCGCGGGTTAAACGTGCCGCTATCCATCGCATGAAGAATATCGAGCTTCGGTTCCACCGCATAGCGATAGACAAAAAATGCGCGCGGCAATACCTCCGGATTGAGCCATACCACCGTGGGAACGGCTGTCTTGCTATTTTGGGATTGCTGCGGCGCTTCCTTCGAAACGAAGGCGGGAATGAACCGCGAGCGATCGTTGGAGATCCCACCGTTGTAAATGATATATTTCGTATTCAGAAGGTTCCACATGAACGGATTGAAAATTCCATTCCCCTGTTCGTTTCCGGTCACATCGACCACGTCCTGAAACTCGCGCAGCTTCGCGGCATGGTATCCGCCGGGCGTCTGAAGACCGTAGCTTACGAGTTTGTTCGACGGCTGCGATTCGGTCAAATCCTCCACGCGGAAGAGCGATTTATCCTGCTGAATATATTGGATATAATCATGCGTCTCCAAATTGCTTTGGTAGTCATCCCTCGTGGTGATGTCCATCGGCCTTGTATCGACGCGCCAGAGATCGATCACCGTAAGCGCGAGAATTCCAACGGCCAGGAGGAGCGGGGAGAGCCTGCGCTTCAGGAAATAATAGACGAGCAGCGCCGCCGCCGTAACCAGCAGCGCGCAAATGAGCGCGTCGTTTGCCGCAACCGAGGCGATCCAATCTTTCAGCGCATCGAAATATTGCGGGAGCTTGCCACGCTGCATCGCGGCTTGAATTCCCTCGGTGACGGAAGACGTAATCGCGCCACGGAACACGATTGCAATGGCCAGGAACGCGGCGGAAAGATAGAGCGCGTATTTAAAATATTTTTGCAGCCGCGCGTCCTCGCTCGCGCTTCTTAATTTCCAAACGCGCAGGATTTCTTCGAGCGTCAGCGCCGCCAAAATCGGAAACGCAAGCTGCATCAGGACGAGCGCCATCATCGGCGCACGGAAGGTATTGAAGAACGGGAAATAGTTAAACATGGGCCGGAAAAGAATCGGCCACGTCCCGCCAAATGAAAGCAATACCGCGAAGATTGTTATGATCGTAAGCGGCGGCACGAGCCGGTCCCGCTTCCAAAGCGAGAAGATTCCCACAATGGCCAGCATAAAGACTATGATGCCAGTGTAGTTCGCCGCGTCCGTGCCATTCATTTGTCCCCAATAGGTCGCAATCCGGTAGTCGGGCGGAACGTTTAGTTCCGTGCCATTATACGGCATTTTGCCAAAGCCATAATAGCCCGGAATGATAAATGTGATCATCTCCTCCGGCGAGAAGGACCACGACGTCGCATAATCCCAACTCAGTCCCCCGCCGGCAGTGACGGCCTGCTTTGTAGGTGCGCCACTCGTGGCATTCTGCACATCCTGAATCGGAAGCTGGCCCCGAATCGAATAGGGCTTGTACGCAAACATCGTCAGATAATGATCCGCGGACATTCCGAAGGCCGCGCCCGCCATAATAAGCGTGAGGATACCCGAGCGCACAAGCGGCATAAAATGATGCGCGCGCCCTTCTTCCGACTTCCGGAAAAATTCGATGACGAGCGAGGTAAGAAAATAGATCAGCACCGCGAGGCCAATATAGAAGATCATCTGCATGTGCGTCGATTCGAGCAGGAGATGAATCGAAACGGCCAGCGCCGCGCTCCAGAAAACAACCGATTGCCACGACATTTTTCGCGTCCGCAATTTTTCGATCGCGAGGAAAATATAGGGCATCGTCATCACGGCGAAGATCTTCGTGTCGTGCCCGATCATGACGTAGGTGATGATCCACGTCGAGAATATCGCGCTGAATGCGGCGAAAAGCGCGACCATGCGGGAAGTATTTCGCGTAAGACGCAGGAGTAAATACATTCCCAGCCCGAAGATGAAATAATGCCAGAGATGCGGCGTCAGGTCGGGGTCCGGCAGAATCGCAACTGGAATGGAGCGAACGATGCGGAAGATTTGAAAGACCAAATCGTACGTCCGTTCGCCGGTAATGACAAGGGCCGAAAACGCCGGCATCCCGCAAAATATATTGGGAATCCATTGCGGCATCGAATAGCCCTGCGCTTTCGCGGCGGTGAGAAACGGAAGGATCGAGTCGAAGGCAAGATTATCGCCCGCGTTGAAGATGTGCGTCGCGTCCAGCACGGGCCAAAAAAAGATGATGAGCGAAACGAAGATCGCCAGAATCGCGGCGGGATCGCGCCATTTTTCGGGAATGAGATGCGCGACGCCGCGCGAAGCGGCATCCTGCTCGCGTTGCATCGCGCCGGTGTGCGGGCGTTTGTTCGCTCCGGCGGCGCCGGGGCGGTTTCGAACGGGTGCTTTGGTCGGTGTGGCCATTATGCGTTAGAATTGGGGGGAGAATATCGTTTGGCTTCTAACCGTTCCGGCGGCAACGGGGTTCACGCTTTCACATGCCCATGCGCACAGACCGTCTTGGCGAAGCTCCAGCTGAAATTTGGTGGATTGTTTCTTGCTTTATGAAAGTTCTCTTTGGTCGATGTTTAGGTTTTCATTGCCATTTTTACTGAGTCTACTTTTACCGGAGTTACCATGAAAAAACGAATAGCCCTGAAAATATTTAGTATTGCACTTGTATCCTTTCTGACGTCCGGCGCCACGGCGCAATGGGTTCAGACAAATGGCCCGTATGGTGGGGAAATTAATTCACTCTCGCAAATGGGCACAATTCTCTTCGCTGCAACGAGCAGCGATGGCGTTTATCGCTCGAACGATAGCGGAGCAAGTTGGTCTCAGGCCAGTAATGGACTCGATAATCCCTATATAACATCGATGGCCGTGATTGGAAATATTCTCTTTGCAGGCACCAATTATGAAGGTGTGTTTCGCTCGACGGACAGCGGTAAAAGCTGGACTCCTGAAAGCAATGGCTTGCCGCCCAATATGTGGGTCACCGAGCTTGCGGCGAGTGAAACGAGGCTTGTGGCCGTTGGATATGAAGGCGAGGGCGTTTTTTATTCCATCGACAGCGGCGAAAGCTGGATTTCGACTGGGTTCGTGCCCGACGGCCCCGTAAATCCTCTTGTGGCAAGTAAATCGCGCTTATTCATTGGCGACATGGGAGCATCCAATTCAGGGCTACATCAATCAACGGATGGTGGTGCGACGTGGTCCCTTGCGGCCAATGGATTACCAGAAGCCGGATACGACGTTTTTGCATTAGCCACGAGCGGTACGAATATTTTTGCTGCAATCGATTCGGAAATATACCTTTCGACCGATTTCGGTGCAAGTTGGAGGATCACGGGCACTAATCCAGGAAAAACCTATCTCTCGTCGTTTGCGCTGATCGGTGGCACTCTCTACGCCGGAGGATACCCCAGCGGATTTTTTAGTTCTACTGACAGCGGCGCAAGCTGGATGGCATCGAACGCGAGTTTGAATACCGCGAATTCCATCACAACCTTCCTGGGAATCGGGACTGGTATATTGGCGGGATCAGCGGGAAATGGTGTCTTTCGTTCTACGAACGAGGGCATAACCTGGACAGTATCGAGCAAAGGACTCCCGACCCCCGCAATTATCTCTCTTGTCAGAATTGGTACCGTACTCTTCGCGGGAACGAGGCGCGCGGGTGTGTTCCGCTCGGTCGACAGCGGTGCAACATGGACCACCGTCAACGCGGGGCTGACAAGTAGTGATATTTATTCCATGGCGGCCAGTGGTATCGATCTCTTTGCGGCAACGGAGAATGGTATGTCTCGATCGGCCGACAGCGGCGCAACTTGGGTTTCGGCAAACAAAGGAATATCGCAAGGACTTCAAATTCTTTTCTTTGCGCAACAGGGTTCGAACCTATTCGCTGGTAATGGGGAACTCTATCGGTCAACCGACGAGGGCATAAATTGGGTACGCGTGGATACCGGGCAACCGAAGCTTACGGTGAATGCGTTCGCTGTGCTCGGAGCGGATATGTTTGCTGGAGGTGAGGGCGGTGTTTACCGTTCGACCGATAGCGGAGTGAGTTGGTCCGCGACGAAGTTATCGAACCCTGGCACGTCTACGCCGCAAGTGGATGCTCTGGCTGTCATTGGAACAAATCTTTTTGCCGGATCCGAAGATATCAGCAGCGTTTTCCTTACGACGGATAATGGAACGAATTGGAGTTCAGCGAGCGAAGGGATTGTTAATTACACTCCCGTTCTTGCTCTGGCTTCGGTCGGAGATGACCTTATTGCCGGTACGGCAGGAAGTATTTTCCTTTCGACGGACGGCGCAGTACACTGGTCGCCCGTAAAGTCCGGAATGCCGGATAACTTGTTTACAAACACATTCTCCGTGTTGGGTGTGGACGCTTCTTCCGCACTCCTTTTTGCGGGTACGACCGGAAGTTATATCGGTAAAAATAATGGTCTGGATGCTTCGAATGGGGCCGGTGTCTGGCGCCGCACGCTCGCGGACATGCTCTCTGCAGGCGTTACAGCCAATGGATCAACACCCACCTTTGAAATTCAAATCTATCCCAATCCCGCGTCTCAATCCGTAAGCATCGAATCCCTTGAAGCTGGGAAACGAGCCGAAGTGCTTGATATTTTGGGCCGCGAGGTGCTTTACGGAACGGTTCCCGCAAGCGGCGCGCTCTCGCTGGATATCTCCGCACTTCCCGCTGGCCTTTATTATGTGAGCGATGGTCTTTCGCGCGCGAAGTTCGTGAAGCAATAATTTCGTCTGAAGCAGAACTACGATTGCTTTAATTCGCTAAATTCACATGCAGGTGCTTATCGATTTTTAGATCAGTTGACTGCCTCCACGCGGTCTCTGTATATCGAGACCAACTTATTAAAGTTCGGTTGCGAATTCCAGCGCGGCGTGAATATCTTCTTTTTCGAGCGAAGGGTATTGCCGCAGAATTTCTTCCGTGGTTTCACCGGCGGATAGGAATTCGAGAATCGTTTCTACCGCGATGCGTTTATGCCAAAACGACGGCTTCCCACCCAATACGGCAGGATCGATGGTTATTCGATCGAAAATTTGCTCCATGCATGGAATACGGAATCGCGCTCTTAAAAGTTCACCGCGCGATTACCACCTTCGCCGATTCCCCGCCCAGTCGCAGAAAATACGTTCCCGTCAGAAGCCGCGAGACATCCAACGTGTGGGCCGGTGCTTCCAGCCCGGCACTCACCGGCGCTTCCAGCACCTCGCGGCCCAGAAGATCGAACAGCCGCGCCGTGCCCGATGGGCCGGAGAGGATTTGCAGCGTGCTCCCCGCCGGATTCGGAAAGACGCGAAGATCGTTGCTTGAAGCTGCGCTCGGCGGCTCCGCCACACCCGCCGCCTGTGGCCAATCCTCTTCCCAAAGGCCCTCGGAACCTTCACCCGTTTTGCCTGCAAAAATTTTTCCGTTCACATACACACCACCGCTGTAAATGGCTGCATAGTAATCGTAATAGGGAGTATCATTCCACCATCCCACATCCATGGAGTCATAGTGAATACCACCATTTACCCATGTCATCCCTTCATCGGATGAAAGAAAAAGGCTGCTATCGGTATTTATGATAAGGTGATTCAGATCGCCATTTATTCCATAGCATATCGGACCGTTGCCAAGTGAATCGCGCGGCAGGGTGTATAGGACGCGCCACGTCTGGCCATAATCATCACTACGATAAACATTATCGAATGTAGTCGTAAAACAAATAGAGGAACCAGGAATCGCCCAAGGCGGCGCACTGCCATCCGGGAGGGAGCCTGCTTGAACCCACGTTAAACCGCCATCGGTTGTCCTGAAATAGGGACCGGGCCCATACGACCAGTCTCCATTGCTATCGGCTACTGGGTAATTGGAAGAGACCATACCCTGACTATCCGACCAAAAAGACATTGGACCAAATTCTTTATAATAAATTTCTTGCGTGTCATCCAAGTAAGAGTTAAACACATGCACGAGCGAATCAAAACCCGGGACAAATTGCCATGAGGCACCGTAATCACTGGAAACCACCAATCGGTCTCCAGCAGGGCCCAAAGCTCGAGATGGCAGGGAATCAAAATACAGTGACAAAAACACTCGATTTGAAAATGGAGAATAATTTATGGTCCCTCCTAAACCGGCGCTTCATGCATAGGTTGGGAATTGAACATATTGAGGAAACCATGAATTGCCGGCATCGGTAGTATGCCAGCAAACAGGCCAACCAGCAGAAGCGCCGCAACTAAACCAGCCATTGACCGAGTCCATGAAGCACATACTCATTATTCCTGCGTCTCCGTATTTATCATGAGACCAGCACTGATTCCATGTTATGCCTCCATCCGTCGTTCTCCAAAGCTCTCCATACGGAATTCCAGCCTCAAATCCAATCTGAGAATTTATAAAGTAGATGAGGCCGATTGGTTCCACATACGGATCTCCATTATCATCGGTTGACATAAACTTTGCAATTTGATGCCATTGCGCTTCGGAAGAAGTGCTCAGCAGTAAAATCGCAAGCATTAGAATTGCTTTTTTCATAGCCATACCTTGAAAACCATTGGGAACGGCCACGCGGCCGTTCTCAATAGATAAAGATTAGTAAACTGAATAACCTGATGTGTTCGAGTAGCTGCCGACGGTAACCTGGATGTAATATGTTCCCGGTGTGCCTGGCGCAGTGATGGGAAGGCGATCCCAGATCTGCTCGTCCGAGGAGTAGATCGAAGGAGCGCCGATTGGATTCCCCAGATAATCGTATACTTGTGCGGTGATTAGCACTCCCGTCCCGCAATAATGCACGAGGATCGAGACGTCATTTGCACCGGGGTTGGATGGATTCGAATAAGGGCCAAGCACGCTGAAGCAGGTATCTGGTGGAGCAAGTACTCCGCCGCCCGACCCGACCGCTAAAGTAGTATCTCCTAACGTCTGATACACCATACTATCCAGTGTCGTTTCCCGCGCAAACCCCACGTTCGAATCGGCATCCGGCACGTTGGTAAAGTCGCCAAGTACTTGCAGCATGACCGTATCGCCGAGGTCACCGGCATTTGCGATAGTGACCGTCATCGGCGCAATAAACAAACCTTCCGACGGATTATAAATTGCCTGGTCCACCGTATCAATGTGACCGTCACTGTGGATAAGCTGGACCGTGTATTTCATCTGAGCGTCCGAAGTTAAGAAGTCCTTGTCGGCACGGTAAGTCGTATCCGGTGTGAATGCACCGCGCACGGTATCTAACACCATCACGGAATCGAGGACGGTATCGTAGGTTACGATCGAATCTACCACTGTCGAGTCGAGCAAGGAAGCGTACCAGAAGTTGGTATCGACCGCAGAAGCGAATGTCCCGGCCACTGGCATTATCATCATGCGGTCATATTTGATTTCCGCGCTCACCGGCCAATCGAACCATTCGGTGGCAAAGATTGAATCGCGCATGGCATCGTGCGAAACAAAACCGTTCGAATCGGGCTGGCCGTTATGGAGCATAATTTCGCGGATCGGCAAATTAAGCGCCGTGTCCTCGACATAAACCTTACCCCATATAAAGCTAACTTCCGAAGAATCCATAGCTCGCGTCTCCGATCTATAGAATTGAACGCCGAGCGCCGTATCGAACGTGCCCTTGAGCGCGCCGATATCAGGCGTTGGGCTGGTAAGCGTCGGTTGAATTGTGCCCACGCCGCCCGAAAACGTTACAGCATTGCCGATGCTATAGCTGAAGCCATGATTTGGAAATACATTGGAATTGTATGGAATTAAGTTAGTCGCACCATCCGTTAAAACCGTTGGGTTAGGCAAAGTCTGATTGCCTTTTGGGATGGCTGGCCATGAATTAGGCCAACTCGGTCCATCATTATAAACCCCGAACGATTTTTGGCTATTGGCCCCTGTGAACGGTCCCCATCCGTGTGGATCGCCATTCTTCATATCGAGTGGGTACCATTGCCCGGTCCACCAGCTCCCTGGAATAAGGGGGTTCGCCTGACTTGCAAGCCAGAAGCGTCGCTCGTGCAGCCCATCAACTTCGTTCCATGTCCATTGCGGGCCAGTTGGATTCCCGGTAGGAACCACCTTCTTCTGCATCCAGTAAAGCAGCTCGGCGGCAGCTGGGTCCTTCGACGCGCCAATCAAAGACTTCGGGAACCCCGTGATGCTGGGGTTCCGAAGCCATGTGAATGACAAATCCAGTGACCCTTCACTGATTCTATCCTGAATTTTTGTCGACGTTGTCCAACTGCCATTTTGACTCGTTTGTGCAAGGCGGATGGAGGAAGCATCGAATAATGGCTGCCACCATTGCCGGACAAACGTGGAACCTTCCATGTGCTCCCACGCAACGAGTTTTTGGCCTGCGCTGGTAATTGTAACACTCGGGTTGCGATCTAGAGATGCGTATGTTCTGCTCGGCGCGAGAACAGAAGGAGACGAAATTTGCGTAAGCGTAAATCCTGCCGAACTCATGGCTTCGCCGAGAGGAGGAGTCGAGTTAGCAGTTGTTTGATAGGTGGGTGATAAGGCCCAGACACCCAGATTCGGTCCACCCAAAGAAGGATCGCCGGTATAGACCACTGTTTGCGACTCTGCTGATCCAGTTATATCGCCGCTCATTCCAGTGAGTCCGTACCCATTGCACTCGTTAGAAGTGACGCTTACGAACCTTGCACCGGGCGGTAGCGAAACCTGATCAAGTGCGCTGGCTGTGCCTTGGTAATTCACGCCGGATGTGGCGCCTGCCCAGCTTCCTGCAAAATAGGTTCCCGTATTCGGATTAGGGCAACTTTCGCCCCATATATTCAGAGGAAAGCCCAAAGTTGCCCCCCAATTCTCATTCTCCGTCTGCACTCCCGGGCTTGCGCCCTCCGTGCCGGTGGTTAAACCTCGAAGATAGGTTACTGAATTTACCGAGGAAGTTCCATTGTAATTTGGGAACGTAATGACCCATCCAAGCAAATATCGTTCCCCCTTTGTGCTACCTGGCACCGGTTTCGTCAGAGGGGCAATAACCGGCGTATGAGCAGTGCCAGGTTCATACGTCCCGCTAAGGTCTATATGATCGACAAAAGACCAATCACAATAAGTACCCGTCTCGGTGGTATCATATTCCTTGACCCTAATATAGACCCTGAAGGTACCGGGTGTGGTTTGCCCTTCAGTGGTCCACACGACGGCGAGGGCTTTTTGATTGGAACTTCCGCCGCGTTCATATACACCTATGGCGGCTTCACTGCCATCCCACCAGTATGTTTGGTGACCATCCCCATAAATATCCCATTGACTAATATCAACGGGTACGCTCCAATTGGCCGCACTTGTTCCGTTGTTTGAAGATGTTTGTTCGGAATACGATAAGCGCTGACTGATACCTACATCACCGAAAGGGGGTACGGCGCCATATCCTATAATATGTGCCGTATTGCCGGTCATTACAATTTTGCGCTGGTTGCTAAAACCTAAATCGCCTTGAGCAATAGTTGGATCAGTCCATGACAAGGGAGCGGGGGAAATGCTCGTTGTAAACGTGCCCTGATAACCCTTGCTCGGGATATAATCGGTCCAGATCGGATGTGCTACCTGGTTCACCGGATCCCAGGCAATGCCAACATAGTCGGAAACGTCATGTGTGACAGCATCGGACGATGGCGTACTGAGCGAAATCTGCGGTCCGCGTGAGTCATAAGAAGGCGATACGCCATAATAATTATCATAGCCGCTCTCATAGAGCGTGGCGCAAGGGTATTGTGGCGAACCGGCTGTTTGCGACGAATAATAAAGAAGGAATACCCCTCCACATCCATCGGGGGCCATCGATGGCTCGAATTGGAACCAATATGGATTGCTATTTCCATCGGAACCTTGGCTCACGGCATCGGCGGCGATAGTAGCCGGGGATGACCATTCTGGCTCTAAAAGGCTGAGAGGGAGTGGCGATTCATCCAAGTAAAGATCGCTCGGCCCGTTGGTTGCCGGCAAGCTTGGCTTTGCAGTGAAGGCGACATAAAGATTCTCAGAACATCCAAATTTGGAGATTGCCATGCACGGGTAATCCTGATACTCACCGTAATCATCTACACCGGTGGGAGGCACCATTGCCGGTGTCACCGATCCGGTCACAACAGTATATTTCGTCCAGTCTGCCCCTCCATCGGTCGATTCGGAAATGTAAAAATCTCGGGTATTGGGTGTAACGGTGAAGTGGGTTTCTCTCCATAACACGTATACATTTCCTTCGAAGTCCACCGCGATGTCGCACGCAGAGGCATCCGTTGTGGAACCCGAGGTCGCAGTTGGAATGGTTTGTAAGTTACTCACCGTGGCAGCTCCGGGAGTAATCGCGGCAAAACGCACTTTCTCGCCGGCGTTGTAATCGGTCCATGCAATGTACGTGTTACCATTCGCCGTGCCGGAAGGATTATACGTTGCAATTATTGGCCGAACTGGCACGCCGCCATCGACCTGAGTTTCCGACCCAGACGGTAGCCATGAGCCACCATCGTCGCTCGAAAAATTAACGTAAACGCCTGCAATACTTTGGTCGTCATGCCAACTGGTATAAACGCAAAGCAATTGTGGCGTGTACGTTGTGCCACTTCCATATTGCCGATAGGCAAGCCTCGCGTCTCCGACGCCTTCAGAACTCGATGGAACCGGTATCGTTACCGGGGTTACCGTGCCCCAGGTTTTTCCTCCGTCAGTGCTCTTATTCGTGTACGTTGCTTCATCGTCATCATCGAAATCGTTGCCATCAGTTGCAACCGTCTTTTGCCATGAAGCGACGATTGTTTTCCCGTCGGGATTACCCCACGGCCTGACGGCAATGGAAGGCTCATTCTGAGTCTTATTCTGATGCGTTGTGTTGACGTTAATCGGGGTTTGCGCTCTAACCCCTCCCGCGAAAAATGCCGCGAGCGCGAAAAGAATTATAGCCGTGAGCCGTGAGCCGTGAGCCGTGAGCCGTGAGCCGTGAGCCGTGAGCCGTGAGCCGTGAGCCGTGAGTGTACGAGGCGTTGATTTCGTGTTTCATGGTATCAAAAAGAAATGAAGTTATTTGAAAAACACGCGGGGGCTTTTGCCGGGAGTCCGGGGTGTGGTGACTTAACGGAGGACAATATAATCAATTTTTTCTTACAGTCAAGCTCAGCAGTGCTTTTTTAGCATTAATTCGGATTCATTTTCTATCTGAGTAAAATTATTGAAATTTGGGAACTCGTTTTGGGCACCGTTTTCCAGAAAACGGTGCTTTTTCATTAAATGAAAACGTGAAAAAAACGGGCACCCAATTGCCATAAGAAAGAATGGCGAATTTTTGGCTAAATTCGGCCTTATTAATGAAGCACAAACGCGCGTTTTTCTTTTTAGGCGCGAATGGACGGCGATTGCACGTTTCGAAGAGAAGTCGTTCGAAATGGAAAGCGGCTTAATTCGCTAAATTCACATGCACGCAGCCCGGCTCGCGGGCGATGCTGGCTACGCGGAGCGGCGAAAGCATCGCAAGATGCGAATAGGAAAAGCTCCGGACGAGCGAGGCCAGATGATCGAGCGAGCCGGAGATAAAGTCGATGGCCAGGCCTTTGGTGTGGTTCGAGGCCAGGGCCATGCCGCCGGCGCTGGTCGGGGCATAGACTGGCACGTGCCGGGCGCGGAGATAGTCCCATGCGCGCAGCCAAGTGCTGGGGCGCCGCGCCGTGGCATACCGCAACTCAGGAAATTTGCGCGTCGCGCCGATCGAACGGACTCTGGATTTGATTATGGAAAGTTGCTCCCACGGCGAGCGCGTGCCGGATGTGATGACCGCCGATTCACCTTCCGATTTCAAATATTGCCCGAATTTCTGGGCGAAGATGGCCTGTTTTGCGGTCAGTTGGACGCCGGAGCGTTTTACAATACCTTCTGTGCTCGCGGTTCCATGCTTTCTGCCTACGACGGAAATTCCGTCATGCTTGGAAAGCACAAGCCGATGCGAGTTCCGCGTGGGCCGATGATGATGTCGTGACGTTGCATGTGACACATTCGGAGCTATGAGCGAACCCATGGCGAGCGCCACGACCGCAACACGAACGACGGGTAATTTTTGAATATTTGTAAACGAGAGCTTGACCATTGTTAAGTGCAACCGCACGAAACTCTGGCAAATCCGTTAATTCGACATCATTCGCTATATGTGGCAGCCGACATCACTCTTTCTCCGCTCCGAATTTATTTTCTGGCGCGAGCATAGCATCATCGAGGATGTGGGAGATGCGCTCGTCATCACCACTCCGGAGAATCCGTTCTGGCGATGGGGAAATTTAATTGTGCTGAAAGAATGGCCGCGCCCGGAACAGGCGGAGCGATGGCGAGCGCTTCATGCCGAGAGAATTGCGCCGCATCAACCCGTGCGGAACCGCCTCCTCGTGTGGGAAGGAATTCCGGATGGCCGGGACGTTTTGGAACCATATTTGGCCGGTGGACTTACCTTTAGCACCTTCGATGTTCTACGTTTGCAACAACTTCGTAAACCAGCCAACTACCGACCTGAAATCATAATTCGCGCTATCGCCGATACTGATGAAGTGTGGCGCTCCGTCATTTCCATGAATGTCGAAAGTTTTGGAATACGATATGACGATCCGGACTATCAGCATTTCGCTGAGCAGAGGATTGCTCACCATCGCGCCATGGTTAGAAAAGGGATGGGACATTGGTATGGGGCGTATGTGAATGGTGAACTTGCGGGAAGCCTCGGCATTTTTTGGGGCGATGGCCTTTGCCGGTTTCAGGAGGTAGCGGTTCGCCCGCAGTTCCGGCGGCAGGGGATCGCCGCAACATTGGTGTATGAAGCCGCAAAAAATGCGCTTCGGAATTTCCCGAACTTTCCGCAGGTCATTGCCGCGGATGGCGAGGGCGATGCCATTCGAATCTACCGCGCGCTGGGCTTCGAAACGGACTCGCGTTCCTTTGCATTACGAGAACATCGTTGAACGGCGCCCGATCTTGTGTAATTTTGTAATAATGAGATTAACACTCGCCCTGGTTCTCGCGCTTTTTTGCGGCTGCGCGTCCGAGAATTTTTCGGTGACGCTATTCCGAAGCAATGGGGCATCCGGTATTTCCGAACGCTACGGGGTGGATCAAAATGGGCTCGGAACGAAAACCGTTATCGCACTCGCCGATTCCGATTCCAAACGCCGGACCTGCGCGATCGATCCGGCGCTTGCCGCCGAAGTGCGCCGGTTCGTCACCGATAGCCTTGCTCCGCTTTCGGCCATCCAACTGCATGATACCAGCAGTGCCATAAGCGGGGTGCAGATCGTTGCCGGCGGTGAGCAACGGGAAATCGCCTGGGCGAATGTCGATCCGCCGGAACTTTCGACGCCGGCACTCGATAGCCTCTATCATCTTATGCTTCGTGTCGAAACGCAAATGGCGATACAAGAATGAATAAGGAAAGAATTTGGCTTCGAAACGGATTCGATTTCCTACGCATTACGAGAACATCGTTGAAACACAGTCATTTCTCGAAATCACTTTTTAACCAGGGGTAAGGAATGGAGGAAGAAGCAAGAAAAATGGCATGGGCACGGAGGAGGGGAATCCGGCGCCTTCATCCATCCTCGCTCGTCCTTCATCCGTTGCGGCGGCTTGGGCATGGGAGTCGCCGGTTCCTTTCGGAGTTTGGAGCGTTCTCCACGCTCGCCGGGCGCTCGATCGCTCACATCAAATCCGTCCCGCGCGACCGGCAGCTTCTCTTCGACCAGATGGAGCATATCGGAACGAATTCGCTACCACTTGTCCTCGTCATCGGCCTCTTCACCGGCATGGTAAGCGCCTGGCAGGCGGCCTATCAATTTAAAGGATTGATTCCCTTTAGCTTCCTGGGCGCCGCGGTGAGCCGCGCGATTTTTATCGAACTTGGGCCGGTGCTGACGGCGATTGTTATCGCGGGCCGCGTGGGCGCCTCGATCGCCGCCGAATTGGGAACCATGAAGGTGACCGAACAAATCGACGCGCTCGAAAGCCTTGCGATCAGCCCGATCCGCTATCTCGCGGTGCCTCGGCTACTTGCAGCAACGATCATGATGCCCATCCTCGTTATTTTTGCGAATATTATTGCGTTACTAGGAGCATACCTTGTCAGTAATTTCTTTTTGGGCATCAGCACTAAAATGTTCTTCGATTCCGTCCAGCGGTTTTTTCATGTGAAGGACATTTTCGGCGGCTTGTTCAAAGCGCTGTTCTTCGGATCGTTCACGGCGCTCATCGGTGTGAAGGTCGGCTTCGCGGCAACCGGTGGTGCTGAAGGCGTGGGCAACGCGACCATCCGCGCCTTTGTCCTTTCGGCTACGATGGTGCTCATTCTCGATTATACGCTCTGGATGGTTCTCTTCTGAGACGAGTAATCGCTCGCAGGACCGGCGGGGCATCCCGTCCCGCATTTTTAATCCCGCTCCGCCTGCCCGTTTCGCGATGCGCTTTTTTTCTTCGAGCCCACGAGCTTCGAAATCAATCCTACCACTTTGATTGCGGTGCCGATCACTCCGCTCGATGTTTCGCGTACCAGCGTGACCGGGCCTTCGACCGTAGCGACGACTTCGTTCTTCAGCCGTTCGATGTCATCCAGCGTGCCGCGAATGACATCGAGGGCGTCGTCGATCGTCTCATGAACGCCGATCATTTGGTTACGAACGCCATCGGTGATCGAACTGACATTCCCGGTGATGCTCGTCACGTTGCTCGTAATGTTGGTGACGTTACCGAGAATGGGAAGGATTTTCGATTTCACATCGTCCACGGAGGTGACGATGGTATGCACATCGCCTCGGACATCGGTGAGGAGTTCCCGCACGCCGCTGACCGTTCGAGAGAGAGAAATAAAAAGCCACGCAAGCGCAAGGAGCGCGATGCCGCCGGTGATGTAGAGAATTAATTCCATAGGTCAGAAAATTTCTGATAAATTACGTTTTACGTTATTGCGAGGAGAGCGAATCGACCGAAGGGAGATTCGGTCGACGAAGCAATCCGTTGTTTTTAACAAGGAATTGCTTCGTCACCTTCGACTCCCTTCGGTCATCGAAGGTTCCTCGCAATGACGGAATATGGAACATATTCCGAGGGCAAAAGGATTACGCACCCTCCTCATCCTCTTCCTGCTTCCGCACCCGGCTGGTGGAAGTGGAGCGGCGGCGGGCTTCGGCGATGGCGCGGTCGGCGTCTTCCAGGATATCGTCTACTCGCTCGCGGGTCCGGGCGAGTGGCGATTCCTCTTCCTCGCCTTCTTCCGGGCCGAGGCCTTCGTTAAAAAGTTTTTCGGCGGAAGTCTTTACGTCTTTCACGAGGTCTTTCGCGCCATCAACCAAGTCGTCGAGCGCCTCGCTCATGCCGCGGCGCAGTTCCGATCCTTCTGCCGGCGCATACAGGATCGCGACGCTTGCGCCAATAATCCCGCCGATTACCGCGCCGAGCACGAAGGGCACGAGCGCCGAGCGTTCACGCGGGTAAGAGGCCTGCATGTGCCGGTGCGTCTCGAAATCGTCTTCCGGATGGATTCTGCCATTTGTCCGTTTCATAGAATCGCTTTCTTTTATTTTGAGAGTGTGGAAGTGTAAGTCCGTTTTTTTCGTTTCAGTGGATGCCGTTGCGCGGGCATTAGCACTAACTTCTTAGACCAAAGCACATGCCAGCGAAAAACGGTTTCCGCACCGCAAACATTAAATTTGCGTTGATGGGGGTCGTTATACGTCATAATGCAATATTCAAAATACTACACGCTGATGGCCGATGGGACCATCAAGCAGATCAATCCCTTCACGGATAATGAGGTTTGGAGCGTGCCTGGCCGCGCCGGAAAGCCGGAGGGCAATGGCGCACTCTTGCCCATTACCCCGCTCAAGCCATCGGACTTCACGGCGTTTTGCGCGTTCTGCAGCGACCGGCTCTTTGAAACGCCGCCGGAAAAATCGCGGCTTGTTCACAATCCGGATGGCTCGTTCGCGCGCTTCGACCGCGTTCGCCCGAGCGACATCGAGCGCGGCGTGGCCGACCGGGCGCCCTGGCTTTTCCGCCGCGTTCCCAATCTCTTCGAGATCGTTACGGTCGATTACTGGAAGCAGAATTACAGCTACGCGCTGTCGCCGGCGAATCTGGCGTGGAAGGAAATGTATCTCGCCGATGCCGTAGGGCTCCGTCATGTTCACGACATTCTCTCCTATAAATTGCGCGCCACCGGCATTTCGGAGGAGCGTATTCGGGAAATTCCCGAAGCGCAGCTTCTTACGATGGCCGATGCTTTTTTCGGAGGCGGGCACGAGCTTATCATCGCCGCGCCGCATTTTCTGAGAGGCGCCACCGATGTGAGTGAACTTTTTTCCAGCGGCGACATGACGCCCGAGGAGCATTTCCAATACGTTCGCTTCACCATCGACGCGATGACCGATATTTTGGCCGCCAACCGGTATATCCGCTATATCTCGATCTTTCAAAACTGGCTTCCGCCAGCGGGCGCGAGCTTCGATCATTTGCATAAACAACTTGTCGGCATCGACGATTGGGGCGCGTCGATTCGGCACCAAGTCGATATGCTCCGGCAGGACCCGAACGTCTTCAACGAGCTTGGCGTGAACCTTGCGGGAATGCAAAATCTTATCTTCGCGGAGAACGAACACGCCGTTGCCTTCGCGGGCATCGGCCACCGGCATCCGACGATCGAGATTTATTCGAAAAGTTATTTCTCCCGGCCCTACGAGCAATCGAACGAGGAAATCCACGCTATGAGCGATCTTGTCCATGCCTGCCATGCCGCCACGGGTTCCCACATTTCCTCGAACGAGGAGTGGTACTACACGCCGGTCGATGCGGTCTATGAAATGCCGTGGCACGTGCTGATCAAATGGCGCGTGAATACAGCGGCGGGCTTCGAGGGCGGAACGTCAATTTATATCAATCCCATCGCGCCGCTCGAAGTCCGCGACCGCGTGGTAACCAATCTATATCGCCTGCGGGACGCAGGGCGGGTCGCTTCCAATATCCGCATCGCCGAAGAATGCGAAATTCATCCAAATCCGCTCCGGTATTATTTGGATTAAAAGTTTTCTACTCCTTCACCACGCGTTTGCTCACCACCATGCCACCCGCCGCCGCGCGCACAATATACGTTCCGGCCGGCAGTGCGCCCATCTGCCACTCGTAACTCCCCGCAACGCGGAAGCTCGCCACTTCGCGGCCGAGAACATCAAAGATTTCTACCTTCGCCGACGGCGCACCGAGCGAAATCGTTGCTGCGCCGGAAGCGGGATTGGGCGAGATGGAAAGCGAAAGCGGAAGGTTCGCAGAGCTTGAACGGATGCCTGATTTCACTGACTTGCCAGTGAGCAACGATGTATCCTTGATTGAATGCTGAAACGCGGTTGGATTCAAATTCAGAAAAGTGACGAGCTGTGAAAAGCTTCCCCACGACTGTGGATGAAAGCAACACTCAATGTGGATCGAGGCGCCCGGAGGAATAGTGATCGGAAATAGTTGTCCTGCATCGACCGAAAAATTGGAATCGTTCACGAAGTCCGACGACGTAATAGTAAGCGGTGCTTTGCCTGGGTTTCGTATCGTGAGCGGAAGGCACTTCGTTTGGCCACTATCGACCTCGCCAAAATCGAGATCGGTCGCGTAAATAAGCGGTGTAACACCCGTGCCCGTTACGGGGACTACGAATGTTGCGCACTCAGAAATGAGATACAGGCTATCGATGGAGACCATCCCGGTATCGGCGGGATGGAAACAGATGTCCAGCGATATGGAAGAACTATCCGGGATCGGACGAAGCGTTTGGGGAGTCACCGTGAACGTCCCGCCTTTTGCGATGCCTGCAATGGAGTCCGACTCCGCGTTAAATGCGCCGGCCGATTGGACATTCGTAATCGTGACGTGCTGGCAGCTATCGGCGTCAACCAAGACCGGCCCAAAATTATACGATGCCGATGGGCTAAACGAAATCTTCGGTGCGGAGTAATGATATTGATACACCGTATCATTGCCGGCCAGATCCACAGCATCAATCGCGGCGTAGGCATCCTCGGCGGGGTTGTTGACGGTTAGAGTGGCCGTCATTACTGAATCGCCCGGTATGAAATTCGAATCGGGTGTGAAGGTATAATTATAGGATGGCGTTGGGCAGCGCAAATCTCCGGCAGCGGTGATCATTGAGACGGAGGCAATGCGCGTGTCATCGAACGAAAAACCGTTCGACTTCAAGCGAGGCTCTGCAAAAAGGAGATGGTAGTTGCCGCAACTGCTATTGAGCGTTTGCGAGAGTGGCGGCAGCGTATCGCCAGTCGAAAGAATGCCCTGCGCCATGCCGGCCGGCCAGCCATATCCTTCGAAATTCGAGAAGCCATACTGATACGCATCAAATGGGTCTGGGCCGGTCGCAATGTAACTTTTCGGTTGGGCGGCAATGAGAATACGCTGTGCGCCCATCACAGGGTTCGTTCCAGGAAATGTGGCCGTCCCGACCTGCGAATAAGCACCAATAGGCTGTCCATTAATCACGATTTTTGAAAGAGAATCTTTCAGCCCAATGAAGGTCACATAATTCGTGAACGCGCCCCTCAATGAGGTAGGAGTGCGGAAGAGCACTCCTTTTTCGAACTGTTCTCGCGGCGTAAAGAGGACCAGGAATGGATCGGAATAGCCGGGGTCGCCATACATCCCTTGCGAATAGGAATACATGGCAACGATAAACCGCTTGTGGTTGGTCGATGTGAGTATCAATGGCTCTGTATTCTGAGCAATGTCCTCGTATTGCCCTGAATCCAGCGTTATATTACGCTGCACGCTGAGGCCGGTGTAGGTAATTTGGTTGCCATTCTGGGCGGAAAGGACGCGGAGATAATCTCCTGCAATTAGCTTGCCCGACATCGGCATATCGAAATACTGCGTGCCCCATTTATCGACGGAGGGAATCATTTCGAGGAGATTATCCGCCGAAGTCGGCCCATCGCTTGGAACGGATGTAATTTGATGACCCGTGATAACCGCAACTGGCTTTGTGCTCTGTATGAGCGAGCCGGTAAGATCATTGGCCCCGAAATTCGTACCGGGCGATTGGACGAGGTAGGTCTGCCCCTTCGAGAGCGTGATATTCCATGGCACGCCAGCCGGCCTGCCCGCCTTCGTCTCCGCCGCTGGGGTAATCGTCACGGTATTATTATCGTAAGGCGAAATAATCAGGAATTCGCCGGGCATGTTTCCAAAAACGGAATTATCGGGAAAATTCATGGTATAGTATTCCGTTCCATACGCGGGAAGGGGCAGCCCGAGGTAGCCATCGGGAGAGTCGCCGATGCCTTCAGGATTGGCCCAGGCGGAATAACCATAGACCGTGATCGGATTCGTGCTCGTAACGTGGATCGCATTGGTCGTCGCCGTGTCCGGCTTCCACGTCATATAGTCCGACAGCGCATAATCGTAGACCTGCCCCGCCGTCATCGTAAGGGTACGAGCGCCGTTCCCGGTAATGTCGATCGTTACCTTGTTATCGGTGCCGCTGGCGATGAATAAATCCTCGTAAACGCCGGTATTCCCTGCCCCGGCCCCATTCGGCATGAAGCCGAGCCAGAAATCGGTGCCCGATGAGGTCTGGCCCTGCTGAGCAAAAGTAGATGGAGCAAGCCAAACCGGTGCAAGCAACAGCAGCACGATCAAAACAAGAAATTTGCGAAAAACGAAAGGTAATTTCATGGTTATTGAACTCTAAAGCGTCCATGAGTAAAACGCGCGAGTCGCTCTCGGTTACATGAATTAATTTTGCAACCACTTTTTTAGCGTGCTTTTATTGCTTCAGCATCCGCTTGCTTACGACCGCGCCGCCAACGGAGGCGCGAACGATATACGCTCCCGCCGGCAGCAACCCCGTTTGCCATTCATAATAACCTTCGATGTGGAAATTTGTTACTTCTCTGCCGAGGACATCGAAAATTTCCACATTCGCCGAGGGCGCGCCGTGAAGTGAAATCGTCGCGGTGCCGGAAGCGGGATTGGGGGAAACGAGCAGCATCATATGCTCTGGCGCGGAAGAAGCAACGCCGGATGGCGCAAACGAAAAGCAGGTGTCCGTTTTATTTCCGGCAAGATCGATGGCCTCAACGCATAGAGTTGCACCGGGCAGAAAGTTATCAGCGATACACATTGCGCCAGATGTTTTGCCACGCACGCTACCGGTTGAATCACGAATAATTACTCCTGCCATGCTCTTCACTATGACGGTATCCAGTCCGCGGTCCCAGGGCTGGACTTCGTGAATGAAGATGTTGTGATAACAGATACAGGTATCTCCAAGGCAATCTACCCACTCAATTCGCGGAGCATGTGTATCCGCTATCGTGCAATACGAATACTGCGCGGTATCCCACACGCCGGTGGCATCGAGCGCATGGACGGTGGCGCTGCCATTTTGCATCGAGTCGATCACGGAGACGACATATTTCCAACTCGTCGAATCCTCGATGGCGAAGGTCATATTCTGAAGCTGGGTGGCGCTTACGGATTTGACGAAGCAGGAAGCACACATGCGTGGATCGCTTGCCTCGCCGTGGATCGTGCGCGCGTTGCAGATACTTCCATCGAAGCTGCCGGTGCGGCTAAGAACGGTGAGGATCGGAATGGTGGAAGCAGTGTCCTTCTCCTGGCAATCCACACTGATAGGGCATACGCACGCCTCATTGAGGAAAATTGGCTGCGAAACGCCGGATGCCGATAAGGAGACAGTAATATCATAGCTCGAATTGCAGTTGGGGAGGACACTGGCGAGAACGGTGTCTTCCCAAGTGACGTACCCCATTCCACACTCTGGGACAAGGGAATCGACTTGGGAGCTTCCGCCGCTTCGAACCGGATGCGACTGCGAAAATCCGTCCGCCGAAATTGGCGCCGGCGAAACCACCTGAATCGGTCCGGATCGCTGTCCCGAAATACCGTTGGTTATACCCACGGTCGCGACCGCGCCCGTTGCATTGGCATTGCTGTTCGGGTTCCACACGATGGCCTCGACCGGAAAACGATTCGGCTCATAGGCTGTGCCATTCCACACGATATGGTATGGATGGAGCATCAGCGCATAGAGGTTTCCATAACAAATGGGCTGACAGGGCGGCGTACCGTAGCTCGTACGACCGATCTCCTGCTCTGATTCCGAGGCTACGGCGGAAGCGGGCCATTGAAACAGCATGGCATTGTCGGAATCGGCCATAACAGTTCCCAAGCGTGCAGCCGGATAGCCCCAGAGATAGGTCGTTGCAATGGCCGGCCAATCGACAATCGCCATGTCTGAAGGTTTCATGAGGCCCATCGCTCCCGGCGCGAGATCATCAGCAGTAAATCCTGCTCCTAAATTGTCTGGATTTACAGCAAAATGGTTCGAACTGCAAAGATCATATTCGTTTGTGATGAAATAAGGTGCTGGATCCGGGAAGTCCTGCCACGTATTGGCATTATAGCCTGCCCTTGTCGTGACAGGTGGAATATCGGTAGAATAGTTAGGGTCAGAGCTGGACGTTTGGAGGTCAAAAAGAAATTGCGCCTGCGCAGCGACGGTAACAAGTGAATGATTGAATATCGAAATTTTTATGACAATTTGCCCGCAGGTGTAAAATCCAAGAGGGTAAACATCTTGAATGATGTCGAATGCGTTTGGACCTTGCGGTTGCCAGATCGTTCGGATTGTATCGTTGTAGGGGCTAATTCCCTTGAGGAGCATGGTTTTGCCACTACCCAGGGAGTCCGGTTTCGTTCCCTCCCCGGATGGTTCGATGATCGTGGGGTTGTTGGGATTATTCGTGTAGTAAATTCCGCCGACTTGAAGTGTGAGGTAAGAATGCCCAGGAAAAGTAAGATAGTCTGGCGGGTTGTAACTTGAGAGGATTGTGAGAAGCCCTTGGCCATCGTTCGAGACTTCGGCTTGCACGAAGCCATTATATGCCCTGAAAAAGTTTTGCGCCTCCGCACCCTGTGGCCCGAGGACCGAAGAGAGAAGAATGACCGAAGAGAGGAGAAAGAAAAAAACCGTTAGTTTAGGAAGCGGGATCGTATCCATAATTAAAATTAATTAAAAGTCCACATAATTAGAACCCATTTCCGGCTTAAAGGTTACAGGCCGATTCAGGCAAGGGAAGGCAATTGGGGCCGTCCGTGTTCATAATTCATCATTCCTAATTCATCCTTGCTTTTCGACGCTCACTGCCACCTTCAGGACCCCGCCTTCGATGCGGACCGCGACGCGATGCTCGCCGAAGCACGGGTGGCAGGCGTTTCGCATTTCCTCGTTCCGGCTACGGACACCGCCAGCTTTCCCGCAACGATCGAACTGGCGCGAAGCCGGGAGCATGTTTATTGCGCGCTGGGTATTCATCCGCACAGCGCGAGCGAGTGGAATCGGGAGGTGCGGGAACGGATTCGCGAGGCGGTCGAAGCGAACGAAAAGGTCGTCGCTATTGGGGAGATCGGGCTGGATTATCATTATGATTTCGCCCCGAGGGATGTTCAGCGAAAGGTGTTCGCGGAGCAGATCGAGCTGGCGATCGAACTTCATAAACCAATTGTCATTCACACGCGGGAATCAGAAGAGGATGTTTTTCGGATTATAGAAGAGCATTATGGTGGGATGGAAAGGGGCGCCGCGGAGGGCGCCCACCACGCGGCCCACCAGGCGGGTCAGTTTCACTGCTTCTCGTTAGGTCACGAATTTTTGCATAGGGCCATCTCACTCGGATTTTATATCAGTTATACGGGAAACATTACATTCAAAAATAGCGCGCTGGGAGATTCGGTGCGGGATACCCCACTCGACCGGCTTCTCATCGAGACGGATTCGCCGTACCTTGCGCCCGCGCCGCACCGCGGCCGGCGAAACTCCCCGGCGTATCTTCCGTTCATTGCGCGGAAGGCCGCGGAATTAAAAGGTCAGGATCTTTCCACCATCATGCAACACACGTTCGACAACACTCTGCGGCTTTTCCGGATTGTGCTCCCGGCATCGTCGGCGATGCTATTCGCCATCCTGATGCTGGCGAGCTTCGGGGTATCCAGGAGCTTCGCGCAGGTTCAACAGCCGGCGGGTATTCAACCGCCCGATTCCCTGCTGACGGGTGACCGCCGCAAAGCGGAGGAACTCCGCAAAAAGCAGGAGGAGGAATTAGCCAAAGAGGCCGAGCAACACCGCATTGACAGCCTCAAGGCCGAAGAAAAGGCATTGGAAGAGGCCAAAGCCAAAGCCCGCGAACAAGCCCGGCAAGATTCCATTCAAGCCGAGCGGACCCTCGCCGCGGAAGAGCAGCATGCACTCTTCCTTCAGACGCTTCAACCCTGGAAAGCCATCGGCGTGGGCTTTAGCGGTGGGGTCGCAAATTTGCAAATGGCGCCGCTGGTGCTCACTTCTACTTCGGTTTTTGCCTATACGTTCGATGCCTCCACGCAACTCACGCGGCGCCTGGATTTCGATCTTTCCTATTCCCACATGGCCATTGGCGGCGATTACCTCGTCGATTCGATCTGGAGCAATGGACCTGGCACCGGCGTCTATTCCAAGAACACCAAATATTTTATTCCGGGTCAAACCCGTTGGATCACGAATGAAATTTTCTCCAACGATTGGCTCTCCGCCGATTTCCGCTATGTCATCACGAAGCCGGACGCTCTTATCGATTTTTATCTCGGAGCAGGCTATATGTACATGGTCATGACGAATACCCAGCATTATTTCCAATTTCAGCAAGATTCCGTTCATTATGGAGGCGATCAAATTTACCAGAAATCGTTCGACCGAAGCGCGATTAAAGTAATGTTCGGCATGCGGCACGATTTCGAACTGGGTTCGGGACTAACGCTGGAATCTTTCGCGCAAATTGCCACCATGGCGGCATTTCAGGGACAACAGCCCGAGCAGTCCTTTATGCTTAACCCAGACCCCCAACTGCTCATTATGACCCACTTTAACCTCGGCTTCACGCTCTATTATGGGTGGTGGGGGGTGAAGCGTATGGGCCAATGATGAATTTCGAGTTAGGAAATCGAATCGGAATAGTTTTGAGTTAAGAATGAAGAGTGAGCAGTAAGAATCCATAGGGCCTTTATTGTGGCCTTACGAAGAGGGATTTGAATTATTCTTAACGCGTTACTCTTGATTCTTAACGGAATGGAAGCCACTATAGAACGAACGGTACTAGAGCCAAAGGAATCTCGTCCGGACGGGCGGGATGGATCGTCGACGATGCCCCGCGCGCCCTCGCGCATGATGCTCCGTTGGTCCAACGCTACGAACGATGAAGTCTATGCCGACAAGCTGAACGAACTCCTTGCTGCATGCCGGAAAAACCTCCGGTTTTTAGACGAAGAGATTGTGATTCGCGCGTTTCGGCTCTGCTACGAAGCGCATAAAAACGATCGCCGCGCCTCCGGCGAACCGTATTTCATCCATCCGTTCGAAGTTTCGATGATCGTCGCGCAGGAAATTCCGCTCGACGATATTTCAGTCGTTGCCGCGCTCCTGCATGACGTTGTCGAAGATACGGCGTATCAACTCGAGGAGATCCGAGAGGAATTTGGCGCGGAGATCGCCGATATCGTCGATGGAGCGACGAAGATCACCGATATTTTCAAGTCCCGCGAGATTACGCAGGCTGAAAGTTACCGGAAGATGCTGCTTTCGATGGTCGGCGATGTGCGCGTCATGCTCGTGAAGTTTGCGGACCGGCTGCACAATATGCGGACGATCGAATATCTTCCGCCCGAGCGGCAATTTCGAATGGCGAAAGAGACGCTGGACATCTACGCGCCATTTGCAAACCGGTTCGGGTTGGGTAAAGTCAAGTGGGAACTGGAGGATCTTGCCTTCAAAGTTCTCAACCGTGAGGCCTATACCGACATCAAGAAAGCGCTCGCCGCAAAACGCATCGAGCGGGAGACGTATATCGCCGGCTTCATCGAGCCTATCGTCGAGGCGATGAGGGAACAGCATTTCAAGTTCGAAATCGTCGGGAGGCCCAAGCACATCTTTTCGATCTATAACAAAATGATGCGCTTAGGCAAAGGGCTGGACGAGGTGTATGACCTTTTCGCGATTCGCATTCTACTCGATACGCCGAACGACAACGATTGCTTCGCCGTGTTTGGCCTGGTCTCCTCGATTTATACTCCGGTGCCGGAGCGGTTCAAAAACTATATCTCACTTCCAAAGAAGAATGGCTATCAATCGCTGCATACGACGGTCATCGGGCCGGACGGCAGGATGGTCGAAGTGCAAATCCGCACCCGGGCCATGCACGAGATCGCCGAAAAAGGCGTCGCCGCGCATTGGAAATATAAGGAGCATCTGACCGCATCCGATCCCGATTTGGAAGAGTGGGTCAAGTGGGTGCGCGATGTCTTCGAGCAGCATGGGGAGGACGCTCCCAGCGCGCTCATGGAAAGTTTCAAGTTAAATCTCTATCAGGACGAGATATACATATTCACGCCCAAAGGCGAGCTTCGTATTTTGCCAAAAGGCGCGACCGCCGTCGATTTTGCATTCGATATTCATTCCCAGATTGGGCTGCGCATGATCGGCGCGAAAGTGAATGGCCGGATCGTGCCACTCCATCAAAAGCTCTCGAGCGGCGATCAGGTCGAGATCATTACCTCGAAAAATCAATCGCCGACCGCCGACTGGGAAAAATTTGTCGCCACGCACAAAGCGCGGCAGCATATTCGCAAATATTTAAATGAGGAACAGCGCGCTCGCGTCACGCAAGGACGCGAACTCTGGGAGAAGCGGATTCAAAAGGCCCGGCTGCACGTCAATGAAGACACGCTGGTTCGCTTTGTCGCCTCCACGCCGCTTGGGACGATCGGAAAATTCTATGCCGCCATTGCCGCTGCCGATATCGACATTGACGAATACTTCCAGCGCCTTCGGGAATGGCTGAAACCGGGCGCTCGAACGGCGACGAAACCGGAAGAAGCCGCGCCCGTCACCTATATGGATACCTCCCGCGCGACGACGGGCATTCTCATTCAGGGGCGGCGCGATAATTTTCTTTATAGTTATGCAAAATGCTGCAATCCCGTCCCGGGCGATGACGTGGTGGGAGTAGTGACCGTCGGGCAGGGCGTGAAAATTCACCGCGCCAATTGCAAGAATATTCTGAAGCTGCAAGCCGATTCCGAGGAGCGAATGATCGATGTCTCCTGGCCGAGCACCGATGAAGGCGCCGATTACCTGGTCGGCATCCGCGTCTTTGGCGAGGACCGTCCGGGAATGCTAAGCGACCTCACGCACGTCATTTCCACCTACAACAACACGAATATTCGTTCCGTCAATATCGACTCCCGCGATGCGATGTTCGATGGCAAAATGACGGTCTATGTGAAGAACACCTATCATCTCGCTCGCCTGACGGAGAAGCTCCGCAAAGTCCGCGGCGTCACGAGTGTCGAGCGGTTCGAAGAGTAATACCCATTCACCGGTCCATGGCTTCTACTCGCGCGATTTGCTCCCGGTTCCACTCGCTTTGCGCTTCGCCGGAAGTGGTAGTGGTCGAAAACCAGGCATGGAGAATCTCCTTCATGATGGGAACCGTTGTCGCGCGAAGACTGAGCGCAAGGACATTCGCGTGATTGAAAATTCGTGCGCCGCGGGCCGTCTCCGCATCGCGGACGAGCGCGCACCGAATTCCGGCGATTTTATTTGCGGCAATCGAGACGCCGGTTCCCGTCCAGCAGCAAACGATTCCTTCATCGACGCCACCATCGGCAACGGCCTGGGCAACATCGGCGGCGACGAGCGGCCAATCGCGATCTGCTTCCCCTCTCCTCATCGGACCATAGGTAAAAATTTTATGGCCGCGCTGTTCCAGTTCGGCAATCAATGCTTCCGTAAGTTCGGTAGCCGCGTCACTCCCAATGGCTATTCGCATTTTTGAATGTGGACTTAAAATATAAAAATGTCCTCGACCTTCATGCTAAATCCCGGAAACATCGCCGACTCCAAAATCTCCGAATTGTGAAGCAGCCGCTCGGTTCGATAAATCTCTCCCTGCTTGATCATAACCTCGATGGTTTCGGCTTCGGGGTCGACGATCCAATATTCCTCCACGCCCCGAGTGCAATACATTTCCTTCTCGCGCGTAAAATCATAATAGGCCGTGGAGGGTGAAAGCACTTCGACGACGAGATCAGGAACGATACGGAGTTTATCTTTTCGAAGCCCTTTTGCCCGATCGGCCCGGATAAAAATGAGATCGGGCTGATACACGTCTTCCTCGCTCAAATAAACGTCCAGCGGAGCGGCGAAGATCACCCCTAATTTATTTTGCTTAACGAAGGCCCCCATTTCAAGAGAGAGGTTCATCGAAATGGATTGATGAAATGGCGTCGAACTGGGTGTCAAAATGAGTTCTCCCGCAATTAATTGATAGGGCGCGCCCTCTTCAAGGCGTTCGTAATCCCAAACGGTGGCTTTTTTTTCTATATCTAACAGCATACTACCTCCCGAAGACTAAAGCGGTGGGAAAGAAAATTGGTTCGAGGTTCGAACCGATCAAATTTTATCGATCGCCAACAGGGCGAGGAGCACCGGCAAATAAATAATAGAAGCGAAGAGAAGCTGCCGCGCGATAGTGTTCGTCCGCTGGCTGGCAGCACGAATAGCGGCTATGGCAAATCCTAGGCCGAGCAAGAGCGCTCCGCCGAAATAGATCCCGCCCGTCAGATGGAGGAGCGTCGGCAACAGGCTCACAGGAATGAGCGCGAGCGTGTAATTCAAGATTTGCAGGGCGGAACTATTGCCTTCTGGATCGATGACCGTGAGCAATGGGAACCCGGCGCGCGCGTAATCTTTTCGGTACATCCACGCAATCGCGAGGAAATGCGGAATCTGCCACAGGAACAGAATGGCAAAAAGCGCCCACGCGCCCATACCGAGCGAACCGCGCACGGCCGCCCAGCCAATGAGAATGGGAACCGCGCCGGGAAACGCCCCGACAAGCGTGGCAAGATGCGTCTTTTTCTTGAGCGGAGTATAGACAAATAAATATCCGCCCAACGTAAGAATCGCGAGCAGGCTCGCAAGTCCATTTACGAAAAAAAGCATGTAAACGGTGCCTGCGAGCGATGATAGCACTCCGAATAGCAAGCCCGTCTGCGGAGAAACTCGCCCTGAAGGCAGCGGGCGTTTCTCGGTGCGCCGCATTTGGGAATCGGCTTCGATCTCGATGACCTGATTGAGCGCCCCGCCGCCGCAAGTTACAAGGCCCGTCGCAATCAGGGTATGGAGAAACCGCACAGGGTCGAAGACTGCGGAAGCCAGCCAGAATGAAGTGGCCGTCGTGAGTAGCGAATAAAAGCCGATACCTGGCTTCGAAAGATCGTAGAAATCGCGCAGAAGCTGCCGCCAATCGAAGGATGGCACGGTTCCCGGCGGGGTAAGTCTGGCGATGTTTTCCATTTATTCTGTAATTACGGAAGCCAGGTTTTTATCCAATGCATGAGACCTATGGGTTACCTGGGACGCATGGGCTGTTTTTGAAGCCAACAGATGCCGGCTTTTAATCATTATATAGACCATCGTTCCAAGAATGGCCGCGCCACAGGAAACGTGCAGGGTCGTAGGCGTCACGGCTTTTTTGCTCCAGATGGTAATCGCGCCCAGCATGATCTGAATGCCAAGCAGGAACATGCCGAGCATCATCGGCACGATAAGAGATTTCTCTCTCGGAAACCAGCGGAAAATCGAACGGGCGGTGATGAACATCATGAGCATCACGACGAGCGCCCACGTCCGATGGGCAAAATTTATCGCGACGCCAAAGGATGTGAAATCGGGAATCAGGCTGCCGTTCGGCGCGAGCGGCCATGAAGGAATTGCAAGTCCGGAGAAGGTGTGGCGCATCACCGCGCCCAGAAGAAGCTGAATAAAAATAACCACTACAGTAGCGAGCGTGAGCACGCGAAGCCCAATTTTCGATTTCTCGATCCGTTTGACAATTCCATCGTTCCACTTGTGGTTCGTTACCATCGCAATGACAAGGGTAAGGCAGAAAACCGCTTGCCCAAGCCCAGCGTGAGCTGTAGAAACTGCCGGCGGCAAATAATACTTCACGGTAAGGCCGCCCAGTGTGCCCTGGATTACTACTCCCAGCAGCGTAAACCACGATAGCTTCGATACTAATCGATTCGCAGGGAGTTCGTTACGATTGCCATACACAATGAAAAGAACAACAAAGGCCAGGACCGCAATGCTTAATGCCAGGAATAGTGACGTGAGCATTAGTGGCGCTGCGGTGGTTTGGATTGCGGCAGCTTCCAGGCAAAGTTGGAAAAACTCGACGACCAGATAGAGCGCACCGATAGCAAGCAGCGTCCATAGTGCACGCCGCCACCAGCCGCGGAAATTGAATTGCCACGCGAACGCCTGCACCATGATCATCAGCCCGATCAGCGAGGCAAAAAGCCGGTGGGTATGTTCAAAAAAGATTCCACCGATCCAATCTTTGGTGGGGAACGTAAACATGTTCCAGCCATAGCTCGTCGGCCAATCGGGGACGGAGAGGCCCGCTTGATGGCTCGTCACAAGACCGCCAATGAAAAGGAGCGCGAATGTGAAAATGGCTGTCAGGATGGCAAAGCGGTGCAGCCACGCTTGCGAAGATTTATAAACGGCCGGCATAGGAATCGGCTGAACGAGGAATTTGCTCATTCCGCTCCGTGAAAAATACCAATTTATCGTGCGGCAATAGAAAA
>DASRZC010000100.1:0-12174 GCA_035686785.1 Kapaibacterium sp. (SeqCode) | reverse complement strand
ATTCGATTTCCATCAGGTCAGTTCCTATTACTTAGGCGAAACGGCGAATGAATCGAGCGATGGAACTATTCGGTATGGCCGCATTCGGGATTCTATTGGGTATATGAATATCACAACATTCGACATCTCCGATGATAACTTTTGGGGATCGGAAATCGACGCAGTGCTCGATTCATTAGCGGATACAAAAGCTCTTATAGTGGATCTTCGAGCGAACGATGGCGGTCAGGCGGCGGCGGCTCAAACGCTTGGAGCGCGGTTCCTTCCGGAAGGAATAGTGATCGGATATAATCAAGCGCGCTTCGACGCCGATCCAAGCCATCTTAGCGCGCCAGATCCAATCAAGACTAATGTTTCGCATTCCTCGCATTGGACAAAACCTATCGCTCTGCTCACGGATCGGGAAACAATGAGCGCGGCGGAATGGGTGACGATGGGCGCTCGAACACTTCCTAACGTTACGATTATTGGCGATACCACGCAAGGCGCTTTTTCTGCACGGCTCGATCGCGAACTCTCGAATGGTTGGCGGTATTCCATGTCCTTTCTACGATGCTCCGACGCCCATCACGTTTGCCACGAAGGCATCGGGCTGATTCCAGATATTGAAATATACGTCAGGGAAAATCAGCAAGTTTATAGTCCGGATACGGTTCTCGATCGAGCATTACAGTTCCTTGCGAAATGACATCTGCGCTAACCAGACGGAAGGGGTCAACAAATTCAACAAATCTTTCGGAACCCCTTGACTTTTGCTTTTTTATGGCATATATTAGCAGGGACTATGACGAGCACCCATTTTCTTTTGAAAACCCAAAGACTTTCTTTCCAGAGGAATGCCCAAAATGAAAATTAAACGTATCCCGCCGAGGAAGAAAACTATAAAGAATTCTTACGGTTTATGAAAAACAAATTTGTTTCCGCGATTTTTGGAAATTTATTTTTCTATGGAAAAGCGCATGCTGAAGTCATTCCTTAAATAACAATCGAAAAAACAAAAATTGAGCTACCCTTCGAACCCGAATCCCCCTTCTTTGGGTTATCCATTTCCCAATTATTTCGTAATTATTACATAAGAAAGGCACAGCGCCATGAGCACGCAGATCCGTAACCTCGCCTTTGCCGGACACGCCGGCGCGGGCAAGACCACTTTAGCCGAAGGCATTGCATTCGCCGCGGGGGCCACGGGTGGCCGCCGCGGTACGATTCAGGAATCGAACACTCTCTCGGATTATCATCCGGACGAGATGGCCCGAAAGCATTCCATCAATACGTCCCTCATTTCCCTTACGTCCCAAAATTCCAAAATTAATATTCTCGACACGCCTGGCTTTGCCGATTTCACGGGTGAAGTCCGTGCGGCGCTGCATGTGGCGGATACGGCGATCATCGTCGTCGATGCGCAGCATGGCGTCGAGGCGGGAACCGTGCAGGTGTGGGACTACTGCACATTCGATCAGAATTCGATCATCTTCGTCGCCAACAAGCTCGATCACGTCGAAGCGGAATTCGATCAAACGGTTGAAGATTTGAAAAGCCGATTTGGGCATGAAGTCGCGGTAGTGCAATTTCCGGTGAACGCCGGCGATGGCTTCAATGCCATCGTCGATGTGATGAAAATGAAGCTGATGCGATTTTCGGCGGACGGTAACTATAAAGAAGAGGACATTCCTGAGAACGTTCGTGCCCAGGCCGATGAACTGCACAAGCAATTGGTCGAGATCGTTGCCGAGAGCGATGATAAACTGATGGAGGAATATTTCGCGAACGATGGCACGCTCGATGAATCCCATTTTGCGGGTGGCATCCATGAATCGCTGGCGCACCGGAAGCTTTTTCCCGTGCTCTGCGCTTCGGCGGAGAAGAATATCGGCACGAAGCGCATTCTCGAATTTTTGGTGACGAACGCTCCCGCGCCAGAAGATCATATTGCCGACGTGAGAGGAACGAATCCGAATTCGAAACAGGAAGTGAGTCTGAGCACCGCGCCGAAAGACGCGACGACGCTTTTCGTCTTCAAAACCGTAAGCGAGCCGCATTTAGGCGATCTCTCGTTTTTCCGAGTCTATCATGGCGAATTGCATTCCGGCACCGATCTGGTGAACGAATCGAACGGCAAGAGCGAGCGCATCGCGCAGCTTTATGTCATGAGCGGAAAAAACCGGAAGGAAACCCCAACGGTTGCCTGCGGCGACATCGCTGCGGCGGTAAAGTTGAAAGATACGCATACAAATAACACGCTCTCCTCGCGCAGTTTTCCGGTAGTGTTGCATCCGATTGAATTTCCCGCGCCGGTGATTACCAGCGCCGTCGCCGCGAAGAATAAAGGCGATGAGGAAAAGATGGCAATTGGTCTCCATTCGTTGCACGAAGAGGATCCGACCTTCCTTGTTCGTCACGATCCGGAGCTTCATCAAATGCTGATCGAAGGCCAGGGCGAACTGCAGCTCGATATTGCGATTAGGCGATTGAAGGAGCGTTTCAAAGTGGATGTCGAGATTGTCGAGCCGCGCATTCCATTCCGCGAGACGATCAAATCTTCTGCCGACACCCGCTATCGTCACAAAAAGCAATCGGGCGGCGCGGGGCAATTTGGCGAAGTGGCGATCAAGCTTGTGCCCAAGCGTCGTGGCGAGGGCTATGAATTTATAGATGCCATTGTCGGCGGCGTGGTTTCGAACAAGCATATTCCCGCCGTCGATAAAGGCATTCACGATTTCCTTACGCACGGTCCCTATGCCGGTTATCCGGTGGTGGATGTTGCCGTGACACTATACGATGGCAAGGAACATCCTGTCGATTCGAACGAAAATGCATTCAAGACCGCCGGCAAAATGGCATTCAAAGAGGCGTTCTTATCCGCGAAGCCGGTGTTACTCGAACCGATTTACGATATAGAGATTTCGGTGCCGGGCGATCACATGGGCGATGTGCTGGGCGATATTTCCTCGCGGCGCGGAAAGATCGTGGGCATGGATTCGAGGAACGGATTCGAAGTGATTCGCGCGCAGGTGCCGCTCGCGGAACTATACCATTATTCCACGCGGCTCCGCTCGCTTACGCAGGGCTTGGCCTCGCACAAGCAATCCTTCAGCCACTATGAAGAAGCCCCGCGCGAGTTCGCGGATAAAGTGGTGCAGGAAAGCGCGAAGCATAAAGTGGCGGAAGTCGAGTAAGGTAACAACAACAGAGAATACCGATGGCATTTACTTCCACACAATTTCTATCGGCGGTATTATTGGTTTCCAAGGACGCCGAGCGATTAGCGCGCTTCTATCGTGACGTTCTCGGCATTCCGCTTGAGGAGGAGCAGCACGATGATACGGCGAAACATTATGGCTGTGAGATGGGAGACGTGCATTTTGCGATTCATCCTATTGAGGATTTCCAGACGGAACCCGGCGTGGGGGCAGTGAAGCTGGCATTCGAGATATTCGATATGGACGGTTTTATCGAGCATCTCCAAAAGCATGGCGTCGATCCACTCTATCCTCCTAAGCCCCTTGGGAAAAGTCGCATTACCGCGCTCCGCGATCCGGACGGGAATGAAATTGAATTTACACAACTATCTACCGGCTGGTTCGAACATTTGAAAAATCACCGCCAGGATGGACATGACATCCTGAAACGATGGGACGAATTACAAAAAACTGTTTAGAGCGATAGGAAGTTATTCATTTAAGAGATCATCCGTATGACCGCAACCTTCCGATTACAATCCGACGAACTGAACGAGAACTTCATCGAGAAGCTCCGAGCCATGTTCCGCGACCGCGAAGTAGAACTCATCGTGCATGACGTGGAGAGCGAAAGCGATTATCCGCTCGATAACCCCATTCAAGCGCAATTCCTCCGCGAAGCGCTCGACCGAGTGGAGCGAGGTGAGGGTCTTGTCTCAGTCAGCCTCGACGAACTACGAAAGCAGCACTCGTGAGAGACGTTATTTTCGACCACCAGGCGTTTGCTCAATTCAATGAGTGGGCGCGAGTAGATAAAAAGGTCCACGACAAAATCATAGAGCTCATCGAAGCAACCGTGCGCGATCCCTTCGTTGGCCTCGGCAAACCCGAGGCTCTAAAGTACGATTTCAAAGGTTGCTGGTCTCGCCGCATCACATCCGAGGATCGATTGGTCTATAAAGTGTTCCAGGATGGCATTCGGATTCTTTCTTGCAAAGATCATTATCCGAAGTGAGCAGCGCCCCCATCAAACTCTGCCTCCTCTGGCACCAGCACCAGCCCTACTACCGCGCGGGGAACGAATTCCTGATGCCGTGGGCGTGGCTGCATGCCACGAAAGATTATCTCGAAATGGCCGAGCGCCTCGAACGCCATCCCGACATGCACGCCACGATCAATCTTGTGCCATCGCTCCTCAAGCAGCTTGAAGAATATCTCACTCCCCCTCCTATAGAAGGAGGGGGTCGGGGGGTGGTGGACCCGGTGGTCGAGTTAATGTCCAAACCGGCGGCGGCGCTCACGGCATCCGAGAAGGAGCAGATGCTCGACAATTTTTTCTACGCACACCGCGAGCGGCTGATCGATCGCTCGCCGCGTTACCGCGAATTATTCGAACTCGCGCAAGGCCCGAACCGCGAGAAACGTTTTGCGCTTCAGGATTACCGCGATCTGGCGATCCATTATTCGCTCGCCTGGACGGGCGAGCTTGCGCGGATGCGTGAGCCGTTCAAATCGCTGATCGAACGAGATCGCGGATATTCCGAGGAGGATAAACAAACGCTCGCTCGGGCGCAAATGGAAAACGTCCGGCGCATTGTGCCCCTTCATCAGGTGCTTGCGAAACGAGGGCAGGTCGAGCTGACGACTTCGCCATTCTATCATCCGATTCTTCCGCTCCTGATTGACACCGATAGTGCGCGCGAAGCCCTGCCGAACGTGGAACTTCCACGAAACCGATTTCGCGCGCCGGCGGAAGCGGAGAACCAAATCGAGCAAGCGCAAAAATATTTTGCCGAGAAGATAAGAACGAAATTAAGCGGGATGTGGCCGAGCGAGGGCAGCCTTTCCACCGATACGCTGGCGCTCATTTGGAAAAAAGGATTTGTATGGACGGCGTCGGATGAATCGGTCCTCGCCAACTCGCTTGCTGGAAAAACTATTCCGGCAGGACAGAAACAAATCCGGCCTGAGCATGCGCGATTTTTCCCATGGAGATTCTATACCGCGAATGGCGAAATCATCATCTTCTTCCGCGATCACGGGCTTTCGGATGATATTGGATTTACCTATCAGAATTGGCGAGCGGATGATGCCTGCAATCACTTCCTCCATAATGTTCTCCACATTCGTTCCGAATTAATCGCGGCGTATGGCGAGGAAATTATGGAGCAAGCCTGCATCTCCGTCATTCTCGACGGCGAAAATTGCTGGGAGTATTATCCGAATAACGGCCTCGAATTTTTGGATAAGTTTTATTCGATGCTCACCGCAACACCGGAGATTCATCCTGTTACGTTCAGCGAAATGCTGGCGAGTACTAAACGCGAAAATCTCCCTAAGCTGCCGCAGTTAGTTGCGGGATCATGGATTAACGCGAACTTCAGCATTTGGATTGGCCATCCGGAAGACAACGCCGCATGGGATGCGCTTTTTGCCGCGTACAATGCTCTTGAAACAGAGAGGGCAAAGGCAGAGAAGTTGAATGGCGCAGCTCACGAAGAAGCGCTTGCGCGATTTAAGGAAGCCCGCGCGGAACTTATGATTGCCGAAGGCAGCGATTGGAACTGGTGGTATGGCGATGAGCATTTCAGCTCGCAGAAAGACTTGTTCGATGAACTATACCGAATGCACCTTCGGGAAGTTTATCGCGCGCTCGATCTCGCAGTGCCCGAAGAACTTTCGGTTCCGATAGCTGGACGGTTTTCCAGTGGCGTGTCGGTCGCAAAATATGGGGCGATGCACCCGGTGGCGGCAGATGCTCTCACGAAGGGATAGTAGGGGAGCCAAAAGGGTGCTTCTTGCCTTTTATAATTATGCGCGGCGCCATTAGGTCACTCCTTGTCGTTTTTGTCCTCGTGAACCTTACCAGCTTGGTGCACTCTTTTCCCATTACCAAAATTTTATTTACCGGAAATTCCCGCGTACCCGGCAAGCAACTGCTCGCCGCCCTGAAGCTCGAAGACGAAAGCATTCTTAACCGAGACATCTCGAATAAATCGGAATTGCTGCTGGCCGTGGAACACGCGAAGCAGCAGATCCAAACGGTTTATACGAACGAAGGCTATCTCTATGCTCGCATCGACTCGTTTCAAATCGGCCTCGCCACCCCTCCTGATTCCGCGCAGGGATTTCAGCTTTCCTTTTTTATCACCGAAGGCGAAGAGTATAAAATCGGCTCGATAGAAATTCGCGGCGCGAAGCTATTTCCAGAGCCGGAACTTCTTTCTCAAATGACGACCGTTCCCGGCGAAGTTCTGAACCAGGCCATCTTGAAAGCCGACATCGACAAGCTCCTCGCTTTATATGAAGAACATGGCTACCCACTCTCTAAAATCTCGATCGATGCTATCACGCCAAGCTACGATATCACTTCGCGCGAGGGTTTGCTTGCCATTCGCCTCCACATCGAAGAAGGTCCACGCGCGAAGATTGGAAGGATCGTTATCACCGGAAATGAAACGACGAATGCGGATGTCATTCTGCGAGAATTGGCGCTGCGACCTGGCACCTACTACAATGCGGATGCGCTTGCCTCGGCACGCGCGCGCGTGGAGCGTTTGGGATTTTTCGAATCGGTTTCCGAGCCGGAACTATATCTCGATAAAGATTCGACCATGCTCATTCTGCTTCGCGTGAAGGAAGCGAGCACCAGCGCGATCGATGGCGTGCTGGGATACAATCCGCCGCAGAATGCGACGGAATCCGGATACATCAGCGGATTAGTCGATTTGAGTTTGCGAAATATCTCCGGTACCGGCCGCAACGCCACACTGCACTACGACCGCACGAACGCTCAAACGCAAACGCTCGAAGTCCATTACCTCGAACCGTGGCTTTTCGGCTATCCGCTCAATCTCGCCGTCGGCTTCGCGCAGCGGCAGCAGGATTCGACGTACACCGAGACTTCCGCCACTGACGATCTCTCGCTCGCCCTTACGCAAGACCTTCGCATTATTGGTAACCTTTCTTACGACCGCGTCATTCCAAGCGACCAGCCAAACATGCCGTTTTCCGTTTACGACAGTCGAACGGTCTCGACCGGCCTCAGCGCGAGCGTCGATACGCGGGACAATTCCATTGCGCCACGGTATGGAGTGGTGGGGTTGCTCGGCGCGAGCTATGGCATAAAAGATATTTATGGGCCATCACAATTTATCGATTCCGCGACGCCGGCTTCCATTGGCCTTCGCACGATCTCGCTCGATGCGAATGGATACCACACGCTTTTTACTCCGAATTTAGTCGGCGCCATCGGCCTTCACGCGCGGAGTGTTTCCGCGATTGGCGGCCCGCTCGATGTGAGCGATATGTTTCGGATTGGCGGCATCTTTACGATTCGCGGTTACCGCGAGGAGGATCTAATCGCCTCGCGCTATGCCTATTCCAATCTTGAATTGCGGATTATGATGTCGCAGTTTTCTTATTTCGGCGTTTTCTTCGATGGCGGATATTTGGCGAAAGATTCAACCGCAACGTCGCCAGCGGAACAGCCGCAGTATCCGATGAGTTATGGGATAGGCGCGCAGCTCGAAAGTCCGATCGGTATCATTGCGGTTAACGTTGGGCTCGCGCGCGGCGTGCCGATCACGCAGGCGATCTTCGCGTTCGGACTCGTGAAGCAATTCTGAACTTGGATGACGCGGATAAGTGGTTTTTCTGTCATTCCCGCGAAAGCGGGAATCCAGCCCCCCACTTCTGGATTCCCGATTTCGCGGGAATGACAGGCAAAAGGAATTTTTATAAGAATGATCGATAGTTTAATCGAAGCCGAGCAAATTTTCGCCGATAATCCGGCAGCGTTTGCGGTCGATGTACCGAAGCGCGATCGAAAGCCTCTATCGTGGAAAACGGAGCGCGCGCATTGGAAGCGGGGAATTTATTCCATCATCGGCGTGGATGAAGCGGGACGTGGGCCACTCGCGGGGCCGGTCGTCGCGGCAGCGGTGTTCTTCGACTACGATAAGTGCCGCAATTTCCCGAAATCGCTCCGCGATTTGAACGATTCGAAGCAACTTGTTGAAGAAGAGCGCGAGCGTTTTTACAAAATAATTTTGAAACACGCACGCAGTTGGGGCATCGGCATCGTTTCCCATGAAGAAATCGACCGGATCAACATTTTGCAAGCCACCATGCAGGCGATGACGATTGCCGTCGATCAAGCCGCGGCGAAATTAGCGGCGGAAAATATTTTGCCGGAGTTGCTTCTTGTCGATGGCAATTATTTTCGCACGAAGCTACCGTACGAATACCGAACGGTTGTCGATGGCGATGCAAAATCCCCGCTCATCGCCGCGGCGTCGGTGCTCGCAAAAGTTACCCGCGACCGCATCATGGTGGAGTTGCATGACATCTATCCACACTATAATTTCAAATCGAACAAAGGCTATAGCGTCCCGGAGCATCTTCGTGCTCTGAAAGAGCATGGCCCGTGCCCGATTCACCGCCGCAGCTTCCGGCCGGAGCGGTTTCAGGAGGAACTGGCGTTCGAAGTGATGACGGAAGAAATGGCTTGATGTGAGAACGCATCAAAATCGCCAAACAAAATTCGCGACCGGAGCAATCAGCGGGAGGGTGAAATACATGAAGCCGAAATCGGAGGAGAAATTTTCGCTTTCGAGCCGTAACGCCGCGATGATTCCCAGCGCCGTCGGGTCCGAGAGATCGTGGTTCCATATCTCGCCGACGAAGCGCATGTTCTTGTTGTTCGTTAGCGGCGTATCGAAGCCCAGCCCCGCGCCTAATCCGCCCGTATAATTAAAAGTGAACGCGCCATAGGGCACAACGTTCACCGTGATAAGCGTCGTGTTCGAGCCATTGGGGGTGGTGGCGTAAATTTTATAAAAGAAAAGTCCGGTAAACCGCGTTTGGTCCGGCGTTTCGTAGGTCAGCGCGCCAAAGAGATGGAGGAGGGTGTTATCGCTCGTGAGACGCAAATAATTCAGGCCGGCGGCAAGCGAAAGGCCCTGATCGTCATACAAGGTGAGCTTCGATTGCAGGAACCCGAATTGGGAACGAAACGCGACTGTCGGCATGATCGTAAATCCGCCGGCGAGCGAAAGCACATCCCCAAAGCCATAGCCGGCCTGCATAAATCCGAGTTCCCAAAAACCGAAGTAGCCGCCTTCGATCGGTTTGCCGGTCGGCATGATAAAATGACGGTAGCCATCGACCACGGAATCGGTTGGCGTGGCGCGCGCATCGTTGATGATGCATACAGAAATGCTCGTGAGTAATAGAAAAAGAATAAGTAAGAGGTATCGCATGGCTACAAAGTTACGAAATAAAAAGCCCCTCCATGTGGAGGGGCTTTGGATTCTATCTCCAAATCCTTTTTATCCTGAGAATCTTGGTTGGTTATTCTTTTACCACCTTTAATGTGATAACATCCCCCGTATCCGTCGTTATTCGTAAATAATACGTACCTGGTGGCAAATTCGGCGCGGGGATACGCGCGGAGTGCGTGCCGGGTTGCTCCAACTGATATTTCGCAGACGTTAGCGGCACCTCGCGGCCTAGTATATCCTGAAGCTCCATCGTGATGAGCGCCGTGCGGCCCATCTCGAAGGAGACATCGATCTCATCCTGCATCGGATTATCGAGAAGCGTGGCGTCTAAAAGCGCCTGCGGTGTGATCGGCGAAGCAGGTTGAATGCCGGCTGGAGGCCCGAGAAGAATTTCGAGACTATCTTGCCATAGTGTTGGTATGGTTGAATCATATGGATGCAACATGGTGTCCACATTGATCATTTGGTCAAATTCCCACTGTGGTATTCCCGCATCACGTCCCCCCATCGAATCGTTTATCCAGATCGTGTCAACTCGATAGGTTTCGGAATCCAGCCAGAGCTGATGACGCCAGTGAGAGGCAGAATTATAATAGGTCTGAAAATCCGCTGCAAAGCCAGGGCATTTCCCGCTTTGAAGGATATATTGCATCATTGCCTCTTTCGCGCCTTCATTGCTTTGAACTGCGGTAATCATTGCGTCCACATCATCGCAGTACCACATGGTATCGGGGTTAAGATACAATACGTTTTTCAGCCATGTAAGAAAATCCGGCCAACGATTTGGCCCGCCCGCGGTCCATCCACCAACGGCAGAAGCCACATCATCAAATACTTGCCAGGAAGAGACGCCCCTATTGTAATTTATACCTACATAAAATGGGCACTGCTCCATGAAGAGACGCAAGGTATCATAACTTGCCTTCATGTTTCCACCCACTTGAGAATAGTAGCCATTAGATAGAAGGCTATCACAATGGGTCATAGGCGGGGTTCCCGATTGAATCGACAATGGAACCGAGCTCTTTTGCTTCGCGTCCAAACCGCCGGAACATGTAACATTGCGCAAAATATCCGACGATGCCAGATCACTTAGCTCAGTGTATGTGACGTTCGAGCCGCTAAACGAAGTTCCTCCCCAATAGTTATTGGTGACGTCCACTAAAGAAACGCTTGAGACCGATGAAACGTCCGTGGAGCCTTCTATATCGTTATCTCCATAGACGGTCCACGATCCCGAACCTGGACCGGCCTGGCCCAGCCAAACCGCAGCGCCTAAAGTTCCGGTTAGCGTTATCTGCGTTCCATTGGAGTTGTTATTTTTAAAAAGGTCGTGTGCGGAATAATCACCTACTCCCCCCGAAAAATGCACACCGGTCATGTCGGTAGCGCTGTTCGAAGACCCTGTGTATGCCGGGCCATAATTATTAGTAAAACCTGAATAAATAATATGTCCCTTATCATCTATGCCACTTAATTGTCCAGTTGTGCAATAGAGAACCGAATCTAATTTAATGTAGCCGTCGTAATGATTGGTTGAAATGCCCGCCGCGCCGGCGTATGCAAGACTTTGTATATAATTATCACAAATGAATGTCCACGTTCGATCCCCATCGACACCATCGATTATTCCTTCTACGTACTTGATCGCATTGTTATCTTTGACGATTTTTTTGCTGTTGGTTCCCGTGGATTGCCCTAAGCCTACGAAGTCTATCCCTATGCCGGTGGAAGCGTTCGTGGAAGTGGCCGGATCGAAGCCATCGACATAAAACTGGTCTCGCGCTGAATTATCCATCCAAACGTATCGGACATTGCCTTTAAGATTGGCTGCGCACTTGATCGCCTCGGTCGGATAAACGTCTGTGCTTCCGGTCGTGAAGGTTGGTTTCTTCGCGGCAAGAACTCCTGCCTGAGCATCGGTCGTGGTGCTCGTCGTCAGTTTGTTCGAGAGCAAGAAGCAAGATGCGGCTCCGTTCGTGTTCGTCGTCGAACTCGATGAAGTCCACTGCCCATAGCCATTGGCGGCCAGGCAATCCATCGTTAGGATGTTATGCCCCGTGCCGGTGAGGGCCGGGATGACATCCGGCGTCTGGAAATTATATGCGACCTGCGCCCGTCCGGTCAGCGCGCTGAATGCAAGCATGGCAAGTGTGATCATGGCTCGAAACCTCAGCTTGCTTTGGAGGTGAGCGTTAGTGTTCGCTTGCTCGCGTGCTCGCTGTTCGCTGTTCGCTGTTCGCTGTTCGCTGTTCGGTGTTCGGTGTTCGGTGTTCGGTGTTCGGTGTTCGGTGTTCGGTGTTCGGTGTTCGGTGTTCGGTGTTCGGTGTGATAAATCGGAATGCATAAAATAGTTCCCTTTGGTTAGTTGTGAAGTCAATTATCAAACAACTCGGCGGTCGGTTTTTTAAAAGCGGCTCGTCGGGCAGCAATTTCGAGAGAGCCGCGCGTCGTAGGTGTGACACGCGCTGGTTTCGGGCAATCGCTTAATACAAAGATAAGCAATAAGTCTCGAAAGTGTACCACTCAAAACGGATAAATCGCAATTAAAATAGGTGTCATTCGGCAAAGCAAAACCTAAAATTTTAAAATATTTTTCGAAAACTCTTGACTTTGGTTTTTATAGTGCTTATATTAGCAATATGATTATAGGGGCACCGTTTTGCTAAAAGAATATCAATTTTTTGCTATTGGAAACTAGAAAGCTCTCT
>DASRZC010000099.1:0-14717 GCA_035686785.1 Kapaibacterium sp. (SeqCode) | reverse complement strand
AAAGCATTCGACATCAACACATCTATCCTAACTCTTAATTCTTCACTCTTAATTCTAAACGGACATGTTCACCGGCCTCATCGAAGAACTCGGCACACTCGTTGACCTATCCTCGGTAGGAACGTCACTCTGTCTTAAAATTGAGGCAGAGCGAGTCTTCTCCGGAGGCCCGGAAGAGCCTAAAAACTCACAAAATGGGCTAAAAATAGGCGATTCGATAGCGGTAAATGGTGTATGCCTGACGGCCACGCTTGTGAAACCGCCCTATTTTGAGGTCACTGCGGTAGAGGAAACTATCGGGAAGACGACGCTGGGTTCATTGACAGCAGGTAGGAGAATCAATCTCGAACGAGCGGCAACGATCGAAACGCGCTTAGGCGGCCATCTCGTGCAGGGGCACGCCGATGGCGTGGCAACGCTCCGCGATATTCGGGATGCCGATGGAAGCTGGGAGTTCACCTTCGAACTTCCCCAAGACTCCGATCGGTACGTGGTGCCGCGCGGCTCGATCGCCCTCGATGGCATCAGCCTGACGGTTGCGGAAGTAACGCAAACTTCCGTTTGCGACCCCTCGGGCGGATCGCAAACTGAAGTAGCATCGTCGGCGATGCGCGCTACAATCGCGATCATTCCTCATACCTACTATCACACCAATGTCCAGTTCCTGAACATTGGCGACCGCGTGAACGTCGAACTTGACGTGATCGCAAAGATGGTCGAGCGGCTCGTGAAGCCGTACAAAGAGTTTAAATGATCTAAGTAACTTGTAACAATGGTAGTAATACCGAATAGAGGGATTAAGAAAAATGTCTAAGGGTGGTGGCGCTGGAAAAGTCTATTTTATTTTGTATCTGGCCGTTCTTCTCGAACTGCTGATCGTCATTGTCGAGCGCGATGACGCGGAAGACGCCTTCCGCAAAGAGAGGGATGCGCTTCTTCAAAAGGAGAAACGCATTCAACTTATTGCCGAAACGATCATCAATTCGCTGCGCGGTTCCCCGACGGCCGTCAGCGCGACCTCGGACCAGAGCATGGTCTTAGGCGATAAGAACGAGGCCAACGGGCGCTTGTTCAATGTCCGCATTCGGCTGGCCGATCCCGCTCACGATACTGTGAAGGAACTCGATCTCAACATTCTGCGCAACAACGCGGTAATGGAGACCGTCAATTTAGCGGCGGATTCCGTCGCCTATCCTCGGGTAAGAGACGGCAACGATTGGGTCTACACGTATGCGTTCAAGCCGCATTTCGGCGCCGGCGAATACAACCTCAAATTCGACGCCAAAACCAACCAGATCGTTGGTGTAACGCAATCCGCATCCCCGGACGATACCGTAAAGATCGGCGCCGTTCATCTAACGGTGAAAGAATTGAAGGAAGTCAAGGACGGTATTCAGGAGAATATCGGGCTGCGCGGCTATATCGACTCGCTGCTCAACGGCGGGTACGAAAACTTCGCCGCCAACATGGGCTCGAATGATTTTACCGTGAATGTCAAGCCGCCGCAGGAAGTCGATCAACTCCAGATCTTCCCGCAAGTGCAGGACTTCGCCTCCTTCCCGACGCTCAATCTTCCGAACTTCGTCAAGATCCAGGGCGCAACGATTACCGGGCCACAGGGGGTGAGTATCACCAAGGTCGATGGACCGGGTGAGATCGTCAAGGTCGATTCTAACTTCTATTGGAGTTGGACGCCGGATGCCAGCGCGGTGGGACAAACGTACACCATCAAACTGTCCGGCAAAGCCAACCGCAACGGCGCGCAAAAAGACCAGGCGACGACCACGTTCAACGTCAGCGTGAAGAAGATGGTCAAGGCGAGCGTAAGTCCATATTTCCCGGCGAATTCAAAAACGCATGTAGCCACGCCATTTACGGACGTGACCTTCAAGGCTAACGAGCAAGTTGCCGGCCTCGATGGAACATACAAGACGGAGATTTATTTGAATGGGCAGAAAGTAGTTCCGGCGCCCGGAGCACCGGACAACCTGGAGCCGACCATTGAATTCACGCCGCAATTCCAGAAGGACGAGGGAAAAACGCTCGAAGTGAAAGCGTACTTTAAGTCACCCATGATGGCGAACTACGAACAGATCGACGATCAGTCGTTCAAGATCGGGCCTCCGCCATTCATTGCTGTATCGAACAATTCTCCGGAAGCCGGCGACAATCTCGAAATTAAGGCCGCGTGGGATACGCTTTCTGGACCGAGCACGTATCGATATATCGAGGTCGGTTCCGACCATCTGAATGTCGAGTCCGAAGGCTACTTCGAGCCGACGGCGAAGAAAGAACCCGCGAAGGCTGGTGCGGGCTTCCTATTCGCCGCTCGTCCAACAAGTAAAGCACAGAACGTGTCAAAGAAGGATGGACAGCAGGTGAGCGTTACCGTGACGGATCCCGTGACGGGAGAGACCCAAACCTTCCAAGTAACTTTAATGCCGAAACAGCAGCAGCAACGTGGCGGATATGGGGGATATGGTGGGTACGGACGCGGCGGCGGCGGCAGTGGTGGAGGTGGGGGCATCCATTAAGAGATTCTTCACTGGGTTCCGCGTAGCGGTGTTTTTCGCGGCGCGGAACTCAGTGATTCTCCACTTTTGCTCCATTTCCTTCGAAACCACCTCGATTCTTTTTTCGATTCATTGCAGACTTTCATTCGATTCTTGCAGACTTACAACAGACTATGACATTCCCGAAAGAGATCCGATTCATGCGTCTCAAAGCCGGACGCAGTTGGCGAGCGAAGGGCTTAGCGCCCATTCTCGCTGTTTTTTTAGTGATGCCCTTCGCGGCGGCGTTCGGGCAGATACACTTACCGGTGGAGGATTCGATCCACGCCATCGCGCTGAGAAATGAAAAGGCCTACCGGCTTCTGAATGCCATGGATGACAAAGGCTCTTCGTACGAGTTCACGAACGTCACGGCATGGAAAATCACGGACGATGGCCTGCGAAATCAGATCATCGATCTTTACACCGCCAAGTATGGCAAGAAGGAACTAAAAAACTTCGATATCGATAATGTCTATATTTTTTCCGTTCCCGATGGCACGGATCAGGCCGGCGATACGAAGTTCTTTCCGTTCCATGTACTTTTCATGGGCAAGCACGTGAATGTCGATACGAGTGGAGAGGGCGGCGGCGGCTTCTTCGGCAACGGTGGCGGCGGTAATACCAACCAAACGGTGCCCGTGGCGTTCAAAGGCCAGCAGGTTATCCCCGTTATGCTGCACAACCCATCGCTTGTGGACAATATCAACGCGGTTCAGGGCGACATGGTCGAGCTTCCCGGCGATATTATGCCGCGCGGAGTGCAGCTTATAAAGAACGCCGACGAGCGCTACATCTTCCATGAGATGTTTACCGGCTTCTATTCGAAGCGGACGATCATCGACCAGCAGGATATGGTCCTCGGTATTCCGACCTCGGATGAATTGACGTTTGTTCCCGATACCACCGCTCCCCAGATTCCGCAGGAACCGGACGAGACGCAGGAACTTCCCGTGGAATCGCTAAATTCTCAGGCATTCCGTTACCAAAAAACGATCGATCTTTCGATCGACCATTTAACCGCGAATATTTCTCAGCAGGACGCGCTGGAGGTTCAGATCGGCAATCCCGAAGTCGGGCTTCCGTTCTGGTCGAGCGGCGAGGCGCGGCTGTGGCTTACGATGCATAATCAAATCGGGACCGAGAGCGATTTTCAGATTGGCTTCGATTTTCCGAACTTCGGCTTGGGTAATATCAATCATGCCATCTTCGAACCGCGTCGGCTTTCGGGCTTTTATGGAGCGTCGGTCGCCGCATATTTTGCCGGCATCGACTTTTTCAGCGCGTTCAACATGCCGATCGCGTTTAATTTCTCGGTTTTCCCGGCTGGCGGATCGAATTCCTCGATTATCTATGATGGCGCCGGCGGCCCGGTGCCCACTCCCATAGCTGGTGGCCCATCGAACGTTCCGGCCGACCGGACATTTTACCGTACCGCGTTCATCGGACAGATATACATTCCGTTTATCGTGCAGCTCGATCCGGCGAACTTCGTCCAGTTCTCCGCCGGAGTGGGCATTGATAATGTGAAGCTGAGTTGGATTCCGGCGAATGACAGCGAGGCGGAAGCCTATGGCTATGGTTCCGGAAACGGCGGCACTGTGCAAGACCTGACCTACAACGGCAAGGCAAACGTTTCGACGCCATTTACGCCCCACGTCGCGATCGATTATGTGAACCATCGGTCGAATAAATTCGGGCTGGATTTCCAGTACGACCATCTTTTCACGTTCGGCGGCTGGCTGGAACTCATTCCGGATCACCTTCGCATCGAAGCGAGCTATACCGCGCCGCTCGTGCGCGTGGCGCTCCCGTATGAGCCGCCGTACTTCTTTGAAATTACTCCTCGCCTCTATTTCTAAACCTGACAAGGATGAGCGATCATCCACGAACCACACATCATGAGAATCACAATGTATAGCATCAAGAAAAATGTATGGGGAGTGCTTTTGGCCATGGCAGCAATCAGCCTGGCCTCCACCGGCTCCGTGCGCGGGCAGCAAGGCGGGCAGCAGGGAACCGAGCAGCAGGCACAGCCCACGGAAATGAATCAACAAGATTCCCTTCGGGAGCTCCAAAATGAGAACGCGGCGCTTACCGCCATTCTTCGGTCCATCCGATCCATCGATACGGCGCGGCAAAACGAGCTTATTCAATGGATCATTACCGACCGCACGATCCGCTCCCGCGTGATTAGCGCGCTCCGAAAAGACGGGTTTCGCATTTCGCCCAATTCCGTTGCCGAAATGACCGTCACGCAGGTTCCCCCGGATGACCTTAATAGTTATCAGATGCAGCTAATCCGTGTCGTCATTGAAGGCGTCGGCGTTTATGGGCAGCCGACGATCGAGCGCGTACTGGGCAGCACGCTCTACGATGAGATTAATTCTCGAATGGGCTATCAGTACACCCTCATTTCGACCACGCCGGAACAGCAGAATATTCAGTTCGTCGCGATGAATGCCTCGCTTTTTGGCGGCGACATTATTTTCAAATCGGGTTTCGGCTTCGGCATCAACGTGGGCGAAGATTGGATCGGCTATCCCTTCTGGCTACCGGGCACGATCGGAACCTACGGCCTCATTCGCAACGGAACGACGGATTTTCGTTTAGGCATCGAATGGCCGCTTGGAGAATCGGGCGCAACGCCGTTCGTTATATCCCAGGGGCTTCAAATTCGGGAGCGGAAGCTGGTGGGCGCCATGGCGTTCTCGGCGGAAGTCAAACAGGATTTAGGCCTGCTTCCGGAGCAATCGGGCAAGCTCCATTTCGGTCTGGAATTCCGCGATGCGTTCACGCCGAACATTTCGAGCTTTCCAAGCTTCGCGCTCCAGGGGCAATACCGCACCGGTTCCGGCAGAAATGGAATAAATACCGCGAAGGACAGTCTTTATTATCTTGCGCTTTCCACGCATGCCTACGTTCAATATAAGATGCCGGACCAGGTAATGCGCGGCGCTTATATTCAGGTCGGCGCGGGCATGCATTCGATCCAGCCGGTTACGGTCGGCGTGAATCCCACTCCGCAGAATCAGAATACGGATCTCTTTTTCGATCCCCGGCTGAATTACTTCGATCCCTTCGTGAAGCTCGGCTACGTCCACACGGGCGAATCGGGAGACGAATATGGCGTCAGCGTTCAGTATTGCAATACGCTTCTGACGGATGCCTGGGTCAATCTTTTCTCGTGGCTCCAACTGGAAGCGAAATACTCGACCGTGATTGGCCGCGATCCCCAGCCCTGGGAATGGAAAGACTACGTGATGGTTTCCCCGAAAATAATTCTGAATTTTTAACCACTTCCTTCCCCCTCCTTGAAAAGGAGGGGGCGAAGTAGGAGTGTTTAAGCCCGGTCGGAAGACCGGGCTTTTTTTGCGTGCAAGGGTGTGTAGCACAAGTTTTTCAGTCTATGCTCGGGCTTTCCAGCCCGCAAGCAAGGAAGTTGGCACAAGCATTGGACTAAAATTCAGACAGGGAAAACTTAAATCACCGATGTGCTTTCGTCCGCGATAAAACGAGACAATGAAATAACAATGAATTTTCCAACGTGCGATTAAGAACTACCATTTTACACTCTTCCGAACCGGAAGAGAACGGCTCTCGTGAGAATGGGCACAGCTTCGTGGGCGATCAACCTCCGACGCATCATCCCGAAGAAATGCCCTTAGAAGAACTGCGGGCCGAGGCGCTCGAACAAATAGAGCAGGAAGCGGAAGCGAAAGCCGAAGTGAATGGCGAAGTAGCAGCGGCCCTTTCCCCGAATGGCCGGACGCGCCACAAACGCTTTCGGAAATTGCTGGAGTTAAGCAAATCCCAAAAGACAACACGCATCCTCTTGCAAATCTGGCAGAGCGATTACTCGATCATCGGATTTGTGCTGGTCGTAGTGAGTTTTTATGTGATGAAGAACACGGGCTCGGCACCCATCGGGCTGTTCTTCTTCATTCTTGCGATGGCGACCATCGATGCGATTCTTTCCATTTTCGTTGTCCGGCTTTCCTTCCATCAGAATAAACACGGCTTTTACCGTACCGAAGATTTCGAGCGCGATTGGCTTCGTTACCGCATCCTGCTTAGCATGACGAAAGCCACGCTCCTGTTCGTTGTCCTCACAAGCTGTGGAACCGCGTGCGTGGTGGCATCCTATATTGCCTGGTTTTTCACGGGCACACAGCGGCTGCGATATATTATTTTACGCTGGTCGATGGACGAGCACTATCCGGAACTTCAGCGGTGGAGCATCTTCGCACTCCTGCGCGAAGCCGGCATCGAACCCCGGCGAAAGAATTTCAATCTCGTCGCCATCATCGGCGTGGTGATCGCCTTTGCAATCGTATTCGTGTTTTAGATTGCGTCTTATTGCACCGCCAGCTTCCCCACGGGGATGTTGCGCGCATCCTGATCGAGCATCACCTCATAAATCCCGCGCGGAAGTGTGGAGACATCAAGTGTCAGCGAACCCGTGGCAGGAACCGTTCCACTCAGCACCTCGCGGCCCAGCACATCGAATAGCTCAATGCGAGCACCCGGCGTACCGGAACTAATCGTACACGATCGAATTGCCGGATTGGGAAAAATGGATACAGGAGCAATGGCTTGCTTCACGGGTAATACGCCAGAAGGAGGATTGGAAACAAATCGGTATATTACGAGGCTATGGTTTTTCGAAGCCGTGACAAACCCATGCTGTGCATCCGGCCAGAACATGCCCGTCAGCGTATCGCCGAGCAGCGTAGAATCCATATACCAGGTGTGCCCATCATCCGGAGAATATGAAACGGAGTTGGCCCCAACTGTTGAGGGGTAGTAAGTGTAGCCATTAGCTGTTTCATAAATTGGGTACAGGAGAGCCCAAAGTTGATTGGGGGCTGGTGCTAACAATTCGTAAATAACCGCGCTATCTAATGTGGAGTCGATACGCCACGATGCCCCATCATCCGTCGTTTCGACGAAATCTAAATGAAATCGGGTTGGCGCCAATTGTTCCCCCCAACGAAACAGGACATAAAATCGCGCGCGGTCAGGAGTTTGGGTAATCGAGGTTAAGCTGTAGTATTCTGGAATCGAATCGACAATCGTGTCCGATGTCCAGTCATCGTTATTACCCGCGTCCGTAGTATGATCCATTATACTGGCCACGAATCCATTAGGAGCTCGATTAGAAATCCAATACTCCGAAGTATCTAAGAAGATGGCGTCGTAAAACCCCCCTGGTGCATTTCCAATCGGATCAAAATGGCGTCCGGAATCCGTCGTCGCAAAAGTGTATATGAATTCGTTAGAAATGGCCCGTCCCATGTCGGGAGTAAACATTCGTATAAACCAACCACCCGAGGTCTGCGGAAATGCGTTCGTATCTATTTCCCATCTGAGGCCGCCATCGTGTGTGGCAAGCAGCCAGTAGTCTCCATAGATATAGGCATTCAGAGAGTCCAACATTGTTGACTTCCCCGAATTGACATAATCCCAGTAAGAGCTGCCCGCAGTAACCGAGGGGCCATTATATAGCGTAATAAAATGCCACGATGCACCTCCATCGGACGTGCGAATGATAGCGGTCGCGGTCGTCTGATGACCACTATATCCAGCATTGGAATCCGCGAAAACGATACCATGGTTGGTATCGGAAAAGATGATATTATCGAACCGCCATCCCGAAAGCGTATAGGCTTGCTCCCAATGACCGGGAATTTGCGCCTTACTATTCCCGGCGGTAAGAATAAAAACCAAAAGCGGGACAGCAAGAAGCTGGCCCGCTCGCAGCATTTCGCCTGAAATATTAATCCCCGAAGTTTTCCCAGCAAGTTGTGCCATCGGTGAAATGAAATGTAATTTTGTACGTTTTCCCTGTCATTCCGGTGCAAATTTTGATAATGACCTCGGAATTTGAGGGATCAAGATAATAGGGCCTGAGATCGGGAGTGCCGTCACCCGCATCTGGCTTAATTCCGACGGGCAGTGTAGAAATGCATTGGCCTGGTCCCGGTGGGCTGCAGTCCCACATTTGGAGCGTATTACTTTTATTCCATGCGCAAAAATTCGCACAGGCATCAGTGCTGCTAATATCAATCGAATCGATCTCGCAAGCGCTCTCATTGCCAACATCAAGGTACTTGCAATTGCATGTTCCGCAAGCCCCGCTGGTTGGGTTGGGACAAGGATCGTTCGAAGGGCCAGAGACATAGCCAATATTAATACTATCGCAGCCGCATCCGGTGTTCTGGGCGTATGCAGCGATGGATAGAAGGGAAATGCTCGCGAGAACGATGATGAACATCATTCCCGCTTTCAAAGTATTTTTTCGTACCATAATTTTCCCCGATATGCCTCGCGCGAAGTACCATCCCTCGCGTTCGGCGGTGAAAAGAGGACTGCGGGCGTCAGAATTTAAGGGCGTTCGTAATTCTCTCACCTGCAATATACAACATTTTCAGCACGAATGCAAGAGGTATCCGATGGAATATGCGAGTTTTTTGCTATCGAAAGCAAGAAGGAGTCTATTTTGCAATCCAGGAAAGATGGATGCTGCCTTCTGGATATTTCCGGTCCCACGTTACGAATCGCGTGGCATTATCGGTTTTTGAGGCTTCGACAAGCGTGCGCGCGTTGACCGCCTGCCGGGAAGTTCTATTGCCCGGTGCATTCAGAAAGCTCTCGATCGCTTTGGCGGACGGGGTGGGCGGATTGGACGGTGCAGGCTCGTTGGGTTTTGAAAGGGCTGCCGCGACGACACTTCTCAGTAGCTTCGGCCACATCGCGGCAAAGAGAGCGTGCGAAGCATATTGTTCGGCGCCCACAATGTTTCCGTCGATGGCATACACGAATCCGACGGAATGCGAATCACTCGCCGCACGGTCGCCAAAATGATGCTCGAAGGAATGCTCGCGATCGGCAAGCGAACTATTTTCGAGCGTCAATTCGAGGCTGGTTGGCGATGCGTTTCGCGTGACGCTGTCCTTTAGATTTGCCGTCAGGCCGGACTGCACCTTGGTAATATCGTTCCAAATCGATTCCTGCGCGGCGTCGATATATCCAATCGGCTGCGGCAGATTCCCGAGCGATTGGAATAGCTTCAACTCTTCGGTATCCGGCGCGGTGAAGCCGCCGACATGCGGCGTGAGCAGCTTTTCCGTCAGGTCGTGCCGCGCCACGAGGCGCGTATGCGCGAGTGGCGCCATCCAATGGGACGAGCTGAACGTCCCGATCGGCTCCGAGCCACGTTGGGTCGAGCGGCCGCGCTCGATGCAATAGACATCGAGATCGCGCGCGGTATCATGCGCGGGAAGGATTCTGTCGCTGGCGATCATTCGGTCCTGCTGGCCGCCTTTTATGAGATCGCCCGATTGAAGGAAGAGATCGGTATCCGACCGGTTTTCGATCCATAGTGTTTGGCTGTTTTGATTGTGGATGACCGCATCGCCATTGCCGAGAGCTTGTTCAAGCGTGAGATAGGGATGCGGAATCTGGTCGCCGCCGTCGATGATCCAAATCGAAAGCCGGCCCATCTGAAATGGTGGCCGGATGATCGTGGAATCCGTCCTTGCTTCCAATGGCCGAGCCAGGAAGAGGAAGGTGATAAAAATAAGAATATACGCTTTCACGATAAACCGTTCGTATTTAAACTACCATGCGGAAGAGAGAAAAGTTTTCCAATCCTTCTCAATTCATTTTAGAATAGGTGCCATGAATGATGTTTGGCAACTGCTTTGCCTATTAAAAAAAGACGAATACCTTCAGTCGTGGAACTCAGCCTTATCATTCAGAAAAACAAATGTGGAATGGAGAAAACCGGGGAATAAATAAAATGACACCAACCATGAAAGCATACCACTGCACCAGCAAAGGACAGAAATATTCCTCGTTCATTCTTGACGACTACGGCCAATTCCAAACGAGGGTCGAGGAATTTAAGCGAGCTTATGGCTTTAACCACATTCCGCATGGAGACCTGAATGCGTACCTGGAAGGACTGACGTATAGCCGAATGAGTTTGTTCAAGGACAAAACTCGGCTCGCCCTTAAATGCAATCCGATGACAGACGAGCTCGTACTCGTCTTCAGCGAATGGATCGACAAAAAACCTGGCTTCCGCGCGGTCCCGAAGGAGGAATTAGTGGCCGGAATTCCCGTAGAGGAATTTGAATTTCCATATTAAATTCCCATTACCTGACTTCGAACACTACTTTCAGGTTCGTTGTTTCCGAAAGCGTATTGGGTTGCTCGGCCTGTTTCATTGCGCTTTGCTCTTTTTCTTCTTCACTTTGCTGCTGGACCTGAGTAGCCGGGTTTTCACCGGTCTCCGAGACGGAAACGATATCGCCGAGTGACTTACCCATTTCTTTCGCAATCGCGGCGGCTTCCGTGCGTGCATTCTCAATGGCATTTTTCATGGCGTCCTCATGGAGGGAACGGCCGGGTGCCAGCCCGAAGCTGCCGATGCTGATCGCGCTGGCGCCGCTCTGCGTGGCCAGGTCGATGACGCGCGGCAAGTCCTTTACATTATCGAGTTCCACTTCGAGCGGAGTATCGAGCCGGTAACCGATGATGCGCGTTCCATTCTGGCCGTATTCCATATTCGGCATCAGGTGGAATGGCTGCTCGGTAATATCCGCTGTTTTAATGCCGGCATTTTCGAGCGATTCTTTCAGGTGCTTCACGATGTCATCCTGCTTGACGAAGAGCGCGGTCGCTGTTTGGTCCGCGCTCGAAACGGTGAGCCCCAGCGAGACGCGCTCCGCTGCCGCGCCGGCGCTGCCGGTGGCGAGCACGGTGATCGTCTGGCTCATGGGGAATGGCGGCGGCATCGGCATTCCGCCCGGCTGTTGTGCTTTGGCGGCGGATGCAGCGCCCGATGCGCATAGAATGAGGATGGCCGCGAGGTAATAAAACTTTTTTAAGATCATGGGTTAGAAAAAATGAAGTTGACGATTGAACGTGACGCTAAAGAAACCACATTTAGATTGAGATTCGCTCCCCGAGTTCGGAAAAACATTTCGCATAGCACAAACTATTGCATGAATCGTATTGTATTCTAAAGGAATCTCTGATTAAATCTTTTGACGATCTCATTGCGAGGAGGATTTTTCTCCCTTCGGTCGATTCGCTCTCCTCGCAATGACGATAAAATCTGACTTAGCCAGAGACTCCTTTATTCTTAATTCTTAATTGATTCAGATGGCTCGCCAGACCGTCGTCGCGCTATTATACAACGATATTCCGGATACGGTCGAGGCCGCGGAGCCGCCGGTCGATCTTTCGCCGGAAGCCCTCGGCTTTACGCCGTATTTCGATCTCGAAGATATTCCCGCGGAGGAAGAATTCGCCACCATCGAGCAGGCGCTCACGGAGGCCGGCTACAAAGTTGCAAGTTACAATATCAAGGACCGTTTCGAGCGGCTTTTCAAATTCCTCGCGCGAAGAAAGATCGATGTGGTCTTCAATTTTGTCGAGTTCTTTCACGGCCGCCCGGAGGAAGAGATGCATATCGCCTCGTTCTTCGAACTGCTCGAAGTTCCTTATACCGGGGCCACGCCACTGGCGCTGGCGCTCGCCCAGAATAAGCCGCTCGCCAAATCGATTCTCCGTTCCTACGATCTTCCAACACCGCGCTCGATGACGGTACATTATAAACGTAACGTCTCCGCTTCGATGGCGGAATTCAAATCGCGGCACAATCTTCACTATCCGCTCATCGTGAAGCCGGCATGCGAGGACGGTTCCGGCGGGATTGAAAATGCGAGCATCGTTTCTACGCCCCGCGCGCTTCGCGAGCGCGTCGAATTCGTGATCGAAGAATTCAAAATGGATGCGCTCATCGAGGAATATATCGAGGGCCGGGAGTTGAATGTGGCTGTGCTCGGCAATGGAGCGGAACGCCGCGCGCTCCCAATCTCCGAAATCACTTTCGAAGACATGCCCGAACATCTTTACAAAATCGTGAGTTTCGAGGCGAAGTGGGCGCCGCTGCACGAGGCATATCATAAAACGATCCCATCCTGTCCCGCCGATCTGCCAAAAGCAAAGACGCTCGAAGCGCAGGAGCTTGCGCTTCGGGCCACCGAAGCGCTTGGCACGCGCGATTATGCGCGAGTCGATATTCGAATGGATAAAAATGGGAACTTCTATATTTTGGAAGTAAACCCAAACCCAAATCTTTCGGAAGGCACCGGTATCGCTCGCTCGGCGGAAGCGGCGGGAATGAAATTTCAGGACCTGCTCCAAACCATCGTCGAAAGTGCTCTGGAGCGTTCAACCAAAAGTGTCTCGGAACAGAGTTCCAGTTGAAAAAACTTACTCCTAATCATGAGCCGCGCTACGGGCGATTTTCTCATCGGTATCTTCAAGCTTGCAAAAGCCACGCTACTGCTTCTCGTCGCGGCGGGCGCGCTCTCGTTACTCGATAATAAAATACGGGATGTTGTAGAGCGCCACATCACGCAACTTAGCGGCGATGCGCATTTTCACGCGCTCGAAAAAGTAGCGGGATACCTGGGATTTGCCACCACGCGCCGCATCGAGTTCGTGAGCGGCGCGGCCTTCTTTTATGCTGCGCTTTTCGCGATTGAGGGCATCGGCCTTCTCGCCCAAAAACGCTGGGCGGAATATTTCACCGCGATCATCACCGCCAGCTTTCTGCCGATTGAAATTTATGAGATCTTCCGCCACCCGATGATTTTCAGAGTCATTGTTTTTGCAATCAATGTGGCCGTGTTGATTTATCTCATCTGGCGGGTGCGTGGGCAAGGATGAAAGTGAGGTTTTGCTGACTCTTTCCTCATTCATCGTTCCTCATTCATTTCTGCGATCCGTGGCACGCGCCTTGTCCCTCTATAATGTGAATCAATTAAATCACGAAACACTATTCAAATCTATTATTGGAGGACATTATGACACGAAGCATTAAATCCACTACTCGCAGTGCCAAGCGAAAGGCCCGTTCCTTAGGCAAATCCTTATCGAAGCGCGCATCCTCTCGGACAAGCTCAAGCGGCACGAGCGGCAGCAGCCGATCGCGTTCGTCATCGAGCTTTCTCGGACTCCCGCTGTGGGCAAGCATATCGCTTGGCTGTGTGGCGTTCGGCGGATTAGTTTATGGGCTTATGCAATTGGATGCCGTCAGCGATATGATGGACCCCGTCATTCACGATGTCGGAGAATTTTTTGGCCTGACGGAAGATAATGGTATCGACACCATGAACATCACGCACGACCGAATCTATTCGGCTGCGATCCGCTCATAAAATTCCCCTCCTTTTCAAGGAGGGGGCAGGGGGTGGTTAAATTGGTCGAGAAAAAGATGTTCGAGGGAATTAAATCCCTCGCAATTTCAAATGGCGAGGCCGAGCTTGTGGTAACCACGGGCGCCGGGCCTCGCCTGTTATCGTACCGCCTTCGCGATGGAGAAAATATTCTTGGGCTTTGGCCGGGTGTCGCGCAAGCAAATGATCTGGGAACCTGGAAGCCCTATGGCGGCCACCGCCTCTGGGCCGCGCCGGAAGAAATGCCGCGAACGTATTATCCCGATAACGATCCCGTGGAATATGAAATCATTGGGGATCATGCGGCCATCCTTCGCTCGCCGACGGAACGAATTACGAATATTCAGAAAGAGATGCGAATTACGCTGGGTGATGGGCCGGATGTTGCGATTCAGCATCTAATAACAAATCGCGGCATCGAGCAAGTAGAACTTGCGCCCTGGGCACTTACAATTTTGCGGCCCGGTGGAACTGTTATCATTCCGCAGGAGCCGTTTCGTTCGCATGACGAAGCCTTATTGCCCGCACGTCCGATGGCGCTCTGGTATTTCACCGATCTCACCGATACACGATATAGGATTGGGAAGCGGCTTCTTGAATTGCGCTGCGATGCGCAACTCGAAAGCCCTCAAAAAATTGGCGTGCTGAATGAGCAGGGATGGGCGGGTTACTATTCCTCGCCGCTGCTCTTTGTGAAAGAATTCGATTACCGCGCCGGTGCAGCCTATCCCGATTATGGCTGCAATTGCGAGGCATACACCGCTGGCAACTACCTCGAACTCGAATCGCTCGGGCCGATGGAAATGCTGCAGCCGGGCGAAACCGCCACGCACCGCGAACGGTGGCGATTATTCGATAACGTGACGCTTTCGAAGAATGACGAAGAACGCGCCGAAGAAATTGCGCG
>DASRZC010000098.1:0-45780 GCA_035686785.1 Kapaibacterium sp. (SeqCode) | reverse complement strand
GGGGCGCTACTGCACCGATTAACCGAGTTGCTCCGCTTCAATTCGGGCCGGAGCAAGGCTTCTACGCCAGGATCGATTCTTTGAAACTTGATGCTGCAGTATCACTATCTCGTTCCCAATACTTTGATGGTGATAGATACTTAGTCAATACCCGTGCTGCCTTTGAAGATGGAACCACGCCGGTACAAGCGGGCAAAGTAACGGTGAATCGTACTGCAATTCCATGGTATGATTGCAGTAGCACACAGGAGCAAGCGGATACCTATTCAAAATCGGATTCAACTCTGTATGGTTCGGAGGATAGCGTCACCCTTTCGTACTCTGACTTCAAAGGAGAGTCTGCCACTATTACCGCCGATGTTGCGAAGCGTTTTGGAACCTTTACTTTCGAGCACAATGGTGTGAATATCGATACAATATCAGCATCCAGCGGCTACACTCTTCGTTATGAATATCCAAACCTCGGCGATAGTATTATGGTATGGATTAATACTGCGGACACTGCCCCGATACCCTACTTCGTCGTTCCGGATACCGGAGCAATTGTATTCGCTTCACATCAGCTACCATACAATGTGAAAATCGCCTCTCTCGGCTACGAAGTTCAATTGTATCGCATGCATTATTCCGAGCGAACGTCTCCCACTTCTAAACGCATTGGGTTTATTTCAACTTACGAAGCAGATTGCTTATTCGAAGCAAAACCTTAATCCCTGCGTCGCTTACCCCAAAAGAGAGTTCGTGTCTTCTTTATGCAAATCTTCAATTCTCAGCGATTTACTTGGCTCAGAATGACGTTATAGTGCGCCATTAATGCACACTAAAAGTATTCTCCTCATTGCCGGCGAAGCCTCGGGCGACCGCATCGCTTCACGCGCGATCCGTGCGGCGAAGATGCTTGCTGATGAGCGAGGGGAGAATATTTCATTCTTCGGAATTGCTGGCGATGAATGCGCCGCCGAAGGAGCCGAATGTTTGCATTCCGCGCGGGAAATGTCGGTCGTTGGGTTTGTGGAAGTGGCACGGCGCTTTGCTTTTTTTCGGAGAGTTTTTCGAGAGATGGTTCGCGCGCTGGAAGAGCGAAGGCCCGATGCTGTGCTGCTAATTGATTATCCCGGATTCAACATTCGCTTTGCTCGCGAGGCGAAACGGCGCGGCGTTCGTGTGATTTATTATGTGAGTCCGCAAGTTTGGGCGTGGCACCGCTCTCGAATCTACGAGCTAAAGAAAGTGGTGGACGAAATGCTCGTCATTTTTCCCTTCGAGGAAAAGCTGTATCGCGATGCCGGACTCAAGAATGCGCATTTCATCGGTCATCCACTTGTGGAACGAATCGAGGAAGAACAAGCAGCGTATCAAAGCAGAGAAGCGTTTGCCGTTCGCCATAATTTGGCTACACAGAAGGAATGGCTGCTGGTTTTTCCCGGCAGCCGGTCGGAGGAAGTGCGAAGGTTGCTTCCAGTAATGTCGCAAGCGGCGGCCAAATTCTCTGCCGTGCATAACATGCAGCCGATCCTTGTCGAATCGGCTTCGATGGAAGCTTCCTATTACGATGAATATCGCCGAGCTTCGATTATACGATTTCGAAATTCCGAAGCCACGCACGAACTGATGTTCCACGCACAGCTCGGTGTTCTAAAGAGCGGCACCACCACGTTGGAGGCTGCATTGCTTGGGCTTCCCGGCATCATTTGTTACCGAACACACCCACTTTCCTTTGCGATTGGGAAACGGGTGGTAAAGCTTCCATATATTGGTTTGGCTAATATTGTGCTGGGGAAGAAGCTTTATCCGGAACTGCTGCAAAACGATGTTACCGTGAACAAGATATTGGACGAATTGAACAAAGTGGACGGCACTCGGCTGGAATTTCAAAAATCATTGCAGGGTCTCGCGGAGACACTGCGCGGCCCCGCGCCGGGACCATCGCGGCGGGTCGCGGAAATTCTTCTTGCCGCATGATAAACCGCTTGCTTCCAATCGCAGTCACGCTGCTGGCGCGCACGCTTCGCTTTCAGTGGAGCGGCGAGGCGGTTCCCAAAAATGCGGTCATCATGTTTTGGCATGGCAAAATGCTTAGTGGATGGTACTCGGTGCGGCGAAATCGGCCAATCGCTCTCGTGAGTCAAAGTAAGGATGGGAATCTTCTTGCTTCGGTGCTCGCATTTTGGGGATACAAACTCTCGCGCGGATCGAGCAAAAAGAGCGGAATGGATGCGTTGAATAAGGCGATGGAAGTGATTCGCACGAAGGATGCCGATACGCTCGTCATCACGCCAGATGGCCCGCGCGGGCCGCGGCACCGGTTTAAGCGCGGGGCGTTTATTGCGGCGAGAGAGCTTTCACTTCCGCTTTATATGCTCGAAATCGAGTGTCACTCGACGCGTGTTCTAAAAAGCTGGGATAAATTCGAGGTGCCGCTGCCATTCTCGCGAATTTCGATTCGAGTTGTAAAACTGAGCACGGAAGATTTTCCAACGCAGGACCGCGAAGCGCAGGAATCGTGGCTCACTAATGTATCGCGGCAATTCGATCGCTAATGCCATTCCTTGATTATCTCAATCCATACGCATACACGATGCGCCTTCGACGCTTGGCGTATGAGCGTGGGTGGCTGCCGTCGTATCATCCTGGCATTCCGGTCATCAGCGTTGGGAACCTTACGCTGGGCGGGACCGGAAAATCGCCGCTGGTGCTTCTTATTGCCGATCATCTTGAGAAGAAGCATGGCAAGCGCGTCGCGATTATTTCGCGCGGATACAAGCGGCATTCGAAGGGCTTCGTGCTCGTGCGGGATGGAAAGGATATTCTCGCGCTGGTCGAAGATTCTGGTGATGAAGCGCAAATGTTTGCCGTGGAGGCGCCGAACGCCATCGTTATCGTCGATGAGGACCGCGCGCGCGGCGCGCGCGAAGCGAAGGCGCTCGGCGCGGAGGTTATTGTGCTCGATGATGGTTTCCAGCATCTTCGGCTTCGACGGGATTTGAATATTTTGCTGCTTGGGGGAAAGCCTTCGCCGGTTATTCCCTTCGGGCGAATGCGGGAACCGGAAAGCGCGGCGCAAGCCGCGGATATTGTTATTTTTAGCGAAGGCGTGAACTCGGTGGACGCAGTGGACGAAGATGGACGGACAAATGCGATCATTCGAAGTGTGCCAGGAAACATTTCGTCCCTTGAAGATAGTGAAGTGCCATTATCAAACTTAAAAGGAAAACGTGTGCAGGCACTTTCCTCTATTGCTTCACCAAAAGGATTTCACGAAATGCTGCGCGGCTTGGGCGCGGACGTCATTGCCCGTGATCTTGGCGACCACGCGGATTATTCCGAAGCTCTCGTGCAAAACATTTTGAAAGATGCTGAGAAATCGAACGCCGAGATGATCGTCACCACCATGAAAGATATTGTGAAATCGCGAAAGCACTTCGAGCGCGCGGCTTCTTCGATTCCAATATTTATTCTTCATCACAAGCGCGAATTCTTACGCGGCGAAGCGGGTTTTTATCAAGCCATAGACCGCATATTATGAAACTAACCATTGGTCTTTCCTACGCTCCCTCGGACAATCCGAAATACGATTGGTATCGCAAGGCGCTCTACAATGCAGCTGAGACGCTCGATTATGAAATCGAATTAGTCGATCTTTCCCATGGCGGACCGGTCGCGGATGTTGATGGTGTTCTCTTCACCGGCGGGGCGGATATCGATCCCGCGCGCTACGGCAAGCAATCCGAAGAGCATCTTTGCGGCGAGATCGATGAGGAGCGCGACCAGATTGAATTTAACATCGCGGAGAAGGCAGAGGAGCACTCCACTCCGGTGCTCGGAATCTGCCGCGGCCTGCAATTACTCAACGTGCATCATGGCGGCACGCTCATCACGGACATCGAAGCGTTCGGCGGCGCGAGCCATCGAAAAGTCGATGGTTTCGATGCACGCCATAATGTAAAGGTCGAGCCGGGAAGTTATCTTAGGCATATTTTAAGCGAAGGCGAGGGTGAAGTGAACAGTGCTCACCATCAGGCAGTGGAGAGAGTGGGCGATGGACTTATGGCAAGCGCCCGCGCAATGAGCGACGGCACGATCGAATCGCTCGAATGGGCCGACGCGACGGGCAAGCCGTTTTTCCTTGCGGTACAGTGGCATCCCGAGCGTATGGATTTTAGCGAGCGATTCGCCGGGCGGATTTTCGAAACTTTTTTATGGGAAGTCGCGGCGAATAAAATGTTAAAACACAGGACAAAATTGCAAAAGGAGAAAGTGTAGCGACGGATCTTCAGGTACGGCGAAATATTCACCGGACCGGAAGGTCCGGTGCTACACGAAATAAAAATACCATGATTCGCGATCTCGATAATGCATTCCGCGTGCGGCCATTAGTGCTCGATGGCGCGTTGGGAACGGAACTTGAAGGACGTGGCGTGAATACGTCTGGTAAAAGCTGGACGGCACGCGGCCTTGTTTCGAGCGCCGATCTCATTTTTCGCGTCCACAAAGATTACCTGTACGAAGGCGCGGATATCTTGACGGCGAATACCTTTCGCACCAATCCCCGTGCGCTGAAAGATACAGGCCTCAATGCCGAGGCGCTCACGAAAAAAGCGGTCCGCATCGCGCGGAAGGCGCGCCGTATGAAAGACCGAGGCCAACAAGTCGCTGGCTCAATCGCTCCGGTCGAAGATTGCTTCTCGCCGGAACTCGTGCCCGCGAGCGATGCCGCGCTCGTCGAGGAGCACCGGGTCATGGCGCGATGGCTCGATGAGGCGCGCGTCGATATTATTCTGATCGAGACGATGAACACGCTGCGCGAAGCACTCTGCGCGCTCAAAGCCGCGAAAGAAGAGAGCGAAAAATATGTGTGGGTCTCGCTGGTTCCCAAAGATGGGGAGACGATGTTGGACGGTACGCCGCTCGATTACGCCGTGCAGCGATTGAAAGAAGGCGGCGTGCATCTTGTGTCGCTCAATTGCGCGCCCGTGAGCACGATCCTGGCGGCGCTTCCCGTATTTTCCAAAGCGGCGAAAAAAGCGGGTGTGTGGTTCGGCTGCTACCCGAACGTCTCGGAAAAGTTACCCGATGGATCGTGGAACCTTCATGCCTCGGACAACCGCCGCATGGCCAACTGCGCGCTCGATTGGATGCAGGCGGGCGCGGTCGTCGTCGGAAGTTGCTGCCACTCCACGCCGCGCACCACGAGCATGATCGAAGTCAAGCGAAATTTATTTTATCTCCACATGGAAGACGTTGGCATCGCCTGGGATGACGACGAGGACCTGCCGGAGTATATGCTGTGGTGAATTCAGAAGTGTAGCCGTGACCTTCAGGTCACGACATCTTTACACATCGTGACCTAAAGGTCACGACTACATGGCCGCCACTACTCTACCTTCACCCCGAGATTATAAAATGTAAACGCCAGCTTGTCCGCAGTTTCATTGATTACCTTCGAAAGCGGTTTGCCGCCGCCGTGGCCGGCTTTCGTTTCGATGGTGATGAGCGTGGGGTTCGGTCCCGCCTGATCGTGCTGCAAGGTTGCGATAAATTTGAAGGAGTGCGCCGGCATGACGCGGTCATCGTGGTCAGCGGTAGAGACGAGCGTGGCCGGATACGATACACCCGGCCGCAGATTTTGTAGCGGCGAATATTTATACAGATTTTCGAAATCCACGGAGTCATCGCTCGTGCCATATTCCGAAGCCCATCCCCAACCGATCGTAAATTTCTGGTAGCGGAGCATGTCCATCACGCCAACTTCGGGCAGCGCGACTTTGCACAGGTCGGGGCGCTGGCACATCACCGCGCCGATAAGCAAGCCGCCATTGGAAGCGCCTTCGATCGCGAGCTTTTGCGGCGAAGTATATTTTTGCGCGAAGAGGTATTCCGCAGCGGCGATAAAATCATCGAAGACGTTTTGCTTATGGAGCTTCATTCCGGCTTCATGCCAGGCTTTGCCATACTCTCCGCCACCGCGGACATTCGGCTGCGCATACAACCCACCCTGCTCCAAAAATGCGATGAGCGATGGGCTGAAGTAGGGAGTAAGGCTGATATTGAATCCGCCGTAGGCATAGAGCTTCGTCGGATTCTCGCCATTCCGCACCAATCCTTTTTTATGGACGAGAAACATGGGAACCTGCGTGCCATCCTTGCTATGATAAAAAACCTGCTCGGTCACGAAGTCGCCGGTATGGAATGGCACTTCGGTCTTGTGAAACAGGCTCGAAGTATTCGTGACGAGATTATATTGGTAAATCGTCGGCGGCGTGGTGAAACCGGCGAAGGTATAGAACACTTCCGTGTCCGCGCGCTTGCCATCGAAACCATAAGCCGTGCCGATGCCCGGTAGCGCAATCTCCTTCTCTAATTTACCGCTCACATCATAAACATAAACGTGATTCGAGGCATCCTTCATGTAGGTCGCAATGATTTTGCCACCTACGTAACTCACATTATCGAGCGTTTCCGGCTTCGCGGGAATTATTGTTTCATACTCATGCGGATCCATCGGATCGACCAGGACCGCGCGGTTCGTCGGCGCATCCTCGTCCGTCACCAGCAGAAATTTATCCCCCACGGCATCGACGACACCCACGTTGTGCCCATACTCGGTGATGAGCGGATGGAACGGCGACGCATCCGGCTCGTCCGCGCGCTTCCAGGAGATGAGGCTGCCGATTTTGCCGCCCTCGCTGATATAAAGAAAAATATATTTCTCGTCCTCCGTGGTGCTGATGCCAAAGACGCGCTCTTTATTCGAAAGATCCTGATACACGAGGGAGTCCACCGATTGTGGGTTCCCAAGCTTGTGATAATAGACTTTCTGGAAATCGGCGGATGCGGTGTATTGCCCGGAGGTGGGCTCATCATAACGCTCGTAGAAGAATCCGTCCTTATACCAGGCGGCCGAGCTATACCGCACCCATTGGAGATGATCGCTTAGTTGCTTGCCAGTCGCGACCTCTTTTACAAACATCTCCTGCCAGTCCGAGCCGGACTTTTGAATGCTGTATGCGAGATACTTATCGTCATGCGAAAAGGCCATATCGCCCATCGAGGCGGTGCCATCGGAAGAAAGCGTATTCGGATCCAAAAATACTTCGGGCGTACCCGTCAAGCCCTTTTGCCGATATAGCACTGCCTGATTTTGCAGCCCATTATTTTTGAAGAAAAAATAGTACGGCCCGACTTTATGCGGCGCGCTGATGCGTGGATAATTCAAAAGCTGTTCGAGCCGCGCGCGCAACTTCGCGCGATAGGGAATGCGCGCGAGATAGGCATTGGTAACTTTATTTTCCGCTTTGACCCACGTATGGACATCCGCCGAATCGACATTTTCCAGCCACCGGTAGGGATCGACCACGCGCGTGCCGAAATAGGTATCGACCTGATCGATTCGCTTCGTCGCAGGATAGACGAGCTTCTGCGCATAAACGGGGCGGATCAATAACCACACGAGAAGGAGTGCGAGAAATTTCATGGGTTTTTCTACGAAAAAAGAAAGCAGTCCGTAGGCGCGAAGGACGTTCGAACTTAGAAAGCACGAACCCCGCCCGCCCGCGGACTGGACGAATTACCTGGTGTCGAGAACGCTTTTACGCCGCCGCCGTTTCCGTCGTCTTCATCTCCTGGACTTCCTTGCGGATTTCCTGCGCCTTGCGCTTCAGTTCATTCATCGCTTTGCGAACGCGCGTCCCAGCCGATTTATTTTGCTTATCGTAGAACTTCTCGAAGTCTTTTTCGAACGTAGCGAGCAGGTCCTGCAATTCTTTATACCGATTCATTATGTGTGCCTCCTATTTGGTCAAGAACGTATGTAATGTGGAATACCAAACCCGGAAATCCGCACCGAATGCAAGAAGAATGTCGATCTTTTAGCACATCGAGGCGGTCTCAACGGACTTAATTGCTCCTAAAATACGAGTTTTTTTAGCTAAAAGCAAGTAATTCACAAAAAAAATTCAAATAACGCAACATTCTCTTAGAAAGACATCAAGCCCAGAAAATGCTCAGAGGTTACTATTTCCATTTTATTTAAGCACGATGTGGGAAAATATGTAGAAAAGTGTTGACTTTTGGAATTTTTCTTCGTATATTCGGTTTCCTGAAGGTATGCAGGGCTTAAAGCGGTTTAACAATTGCTTCTGTTTTATGGCATGTAGCAACGTAAGGGACACCTCTGGATTCCCGCATTCGCGGGAATGACAGGAACGAGTCGTTTTTGCGCTTCGCGCTTAACATACGGACTTATTGTCATTCCCGCGAATGCGGGAATCCATGAGCGATACATCGTTATGGAAGCACATGTTTTCGAATTCACACCGAAATCCGAACTTCGACCTTTTGAACCAACGTTAAGACTTTTGCGTAATCTATTCAGATACATCATTCCATAGGAGAAAACTAACGCATGACCGATCACAATAAAATATTTCACCGAAAATCGAGCCGTTGGGGCATGGCACCATTCATGGCCGCCCTGCTTGCGATCGCCGGCTTCGGCATCGCGGGTTGCGCCAGCGCGCCGAATACGACGCGCACTTCGCGTGCTACCGTAACGCCGAAAACCGATGCTTTCGCCGTGCTCGACCAGGAAGTCAAGGCTGGCAACATCGACCCGCATCTCATTGACGAGAGGGTCGATGCCGCCCGCCAGGAATGGCTTCGCGCGCTCGTAGCTCAGCAAAAGAATCAGAAAACGGAAGTCGTGAAGGATTTCGAAAACTCGATCGATATTCTGAACCGGCTCATTACCTATCCCGGCGTCGATTCGAATAAGGATTTTCAGAACGTGTCGAAAAGCGTAATCTCCGACTATTCGAAATACGTCGCCAATATCGACTCGCTTCCGCCGAACGCTTCCATCTTCGCCTTTCGAGAGAAGTTCAATGACGAATTGGCGAAGATGAGCGCGAAGAACGTTCCGATGCCGCCGGCCAACTTGCTCAATGGCCCGATTCCGCTTACCATGAATACGGAAGTCGAGCAAACAATAAGCTATTTCACCGAAGGCAATGGCCGGTCCTTTATGGAAAAATGGCTGACGCGCACCGGGAAGTATTTCCCGATGATGAAAAAAATTCTGAAGCAAGAAGGCGTACCGGATGAACTGGCCAGCCTCGCGATGATTGAAAGCGGACTCAATCCTGGGGCGGTAAGCTGGGCGCGCGCGGTCGGAATGTGGCAGTTTATCGATGAAACCGGCACGACCTACGGCCTCCGCAATAATTGGTGGTATGACATGCGCCGCGATCCTATTGCGGCCACGCACGCGGCGGCGCAGTACCTCCGCCACCTGCACGATCAATTGGGCGATTGGTATCTCGCGCTTGCGGCCTATAATGCCGGTTTCAATCGGATTCGCGAAGCGATGTCCGAAGCCGGCTCGAGCAATTTCTGGGATATTCGACCCTTTCTTCCCAAAGAGACGCAGAACTATGTGCCGCTCTATATCGCGGCCACACTTATTTCGCTGGATCCGAAGCAATATGGGTTCAATGATATTGCGTACGATCAGCCACTCACATTTGACACGGTACATGTCCGGGAAGCGATCGACCTGAATGCGCTCGCGAAAGCCGCGGGCGTGAGCGAGCTCGAAGTCAAGGAATTGAATCCGGAATTGCTTCAGCCATCGACGCCGCCTATGGAACTTTGCGGGCCAGATGGATACTGCCTGCGCCTGCCGGCGGGGACTTCTTCGAATTTTTATGACCGGCTCGCCGCCATTCCGCAATCGGAGCGCCGGCCGTGGCTCGTGCATACCGTCTCGCGTGGCGAGACGATGCGCTCCATTGCGCACATGTATGGCATTGACCCGGAGCAGCTCGCTTCGTATAACGATATGACAACGCGAGAGCGCGTCCGGCGCGGCGAACAACTGCGCGTACCCATGACCGTTATGGGGCCACAGACGGGGAGTGCCGCAAGCACGGCCCCGGAAGCGACCGCCGTTCGGGAAACGATCCCGCAGCGGACGGAGAGCGTGCTGGTGCGCCATCGTGTTCGCCGGGGCGAAACCCTCGCGAGTATCGCTCGGTCGTCCGGTGTTTCGATGGCCTCGGTTCGGCATTGGAACCATCTTTCACGGCGAGCGGGAGTTCGAAAAGGTGAACTGCTGAAGCTCTACGAAACACGCACGGTTTCCATACCGCAGAACCACACCCGGATGGCTTCTGCGGAAAGTGCAAACACATCCGCTGAAACCGCGCAATATCATACCGTGCGCTCCGGAGAGACCCTCTCGCGTATCGCGCATAATTTTGCGACGACAACCACGCAGATCTCCGAATGGAATGATGGTCTTACGGCAGACAATCTTCAGGCTGGAATGAAGATTCGGGTAACTCCACCGAAGTCCGAAGAGACGACGGATGCCTCGTCGGAGCATGCCACGGCCGCCGCGCCCCGGACCACGCGGAGTTCGCGTATTGCGGAACAAAGCATGAATCGCTCGACGACGTACCGTGTCCATCCAGGCGATACACTTTATGACATTTCCGAGCGGTTCGGAGTTGAGATTGCGGCCTTGAAGCATGCGAACCATCTTCGCGGTTCGTTGCTCACGGCCGGTCAGCGCCTGAGAATTCCGCAATAAAAATATTCCGAATTACCTGACGAAAGCCGAAAAAATTTCGGCTTTCGTTGTTTCAGGGGAACCAGAAAAGCTCCGTGCGCCTTTCGTTGCCGCTCGTTCGCGAAGCAAGGAATGGACTCCGTGGATGGGCGCCGGCCGGCGTAGCTCAGTTGGTAGAGCAGCTGATTTGTAATCAGCAGGTCGTCGGTTCAAGTCCGTCCGCCGGCTCCGTTGGCAATGATGAATTATGAAATTAGGGCGGCTATTTTCACGCAATATTTTCATAATTCATAATTCATCATTGCCCGATAGGGCAGATACTCAAGTGGCCAACGAGGACAGACTGTAAATCTGTTGACGATAGTCTACGAAGGTTCGAATCCTTCTCTGCCCACGATGTAGCGCAAACTTCAGTTTGCGATTTTCCTCGCAAAGTTGCGACTTTTTTACGCAAACTAAAGTTTGCGCTACACGCCGCTCACGTAGCTCAGTTGGTAGAGCACGTCCTTGGTAAGGACGAGGTCACCGGTTCAATCCCGGTCGTGAGCTCGAAACTTCGAATAGTCTGCACCACACAACGGTTGAGTTTGCTGACTCTTTTTTCTCGATTGGAACATCGGCCGGCCCCGTATCGGACGAGGCCGCGTAAAAGTAAAAATGAACGAAGCACATATCATTTCGGCAAAAGATTACGAGGACCTGCTCACCTATATCGAACGCTACTGGAGCGCGATCACGTGCGAGCACCCAAAAGATAAATTCTCGCATTTCGGACTGCCGCATCCGTTCATTTGCCCGAACGATGGGATTTTCAAGGACGATCAATTTTATTGGGATAGCTACTTTACCGTTCTCGGCCTCGTCCGTTCGGACCGCATCGAGCTTGCGAAAGGTATGGTCGATAATTTCATTTTTATGCAAAAGCGCTTCCAGCTTATCCCGATGCGCAACCGCTGGTACAATCTTGGGACTTCCCAAATTCCGTTTCTCACTTCGATGATCGCGGAAGTCTTCGCGGTTACGGGAGATCGCCGCTGGCGGCGCAAAGCCATGGCCGCAACGGAAAAGGAGCTCTCGGAATATTGGATGAACAAAAACCTGACGGAGCAGCATATCGTCTATCGCGGGCTTTCCCGGTATTGCGATCATTACATTACGCATCTGGCCGCCGAGCATGAATCGGGCTGGGACATGACCTCGCGCTTCCACGATCATTGCCTCGATTATCTTCCGGTCGATCTGAATTGTGCCTTGTATAAATACGAGACCGATCTCGCCGAATTTTACAAGGCGAACCATAAGCCTCGGCAATCGGATGCCTTTCTCGTGCAAGCGGAGAAGCGGCAACGGGCGATGACCTCGCTAATGTGGAATCACGAGTTCGGATTCTTTTTCGATTACGATTACAAGCACAAAAAGCGCGGTACATTTTATTCTCTTGCAGGATTTTACCCATTGTGGGCAAAGCTGGCGACCCATGCGCAGGCGAAGAAGATGGTCGAGCATCTCGAACGGTTCGAATACCCGGGCGGCCTTGCAAACACCCAGGCGACAGGACTTTCCGAAGAATACAAACAGCATGATTTCCCGAATGGCTGGCCGCCTCAGCAGTGGATTGTGATTCAGGGCCTGCTTAACTATGGATACCATGCCGATGCCTTCCGCATTGCAATGAAATTTTTGAGTCTCAATCAAAAGGTGCTGAAGAAAACGGGCCGTTTGTGGGAAAAATATAACGTCGTCACCGGCGCGCCCGGTGAATCGGAACGATACCCGACCCAATCGGGATTTGCCTGGACGAACGCAATCGTTCTTTGGCTCCTCGATCAATTTTCACCATCGAAAGGACTCTGATGCCTCTTATTATTGTCTCGAATCGTGCTCCGGTAAAAATTGTCCGCGAGGATGGCGCCCAGGACTTTCGCGAGGCAGTAGGAGGGCTTGCCACGGGGCTTCGCAGCTACATCGGGCATCAGAAAGCTGCCGAATCCGGCGAAGAGATTCTTTGGATTGGCTGGCCGGGGGCGGAAGTAGAAGACCAGGAACGCCCCGAGACCACGGCCGAGCTTCGCAGTCGTTTTGGCGTGGAACCCGTCTATGTCTCCGATGAAATGATGGACCGGTTTTATCTCGGCTTTTGCAACAACACGATTTGGCCGCTCTTCCACTACTTCACGAGCCTTGTGAAATATGATGTCATCAACTGGCAGGATTACTTTGCCGTCAACCGCCTATTCGCCGCCACTGTGGTCTCGAATTATCGACCGGGCGATCGAATTTGGATCCACGATTACCATTTGATGCTGGTGCCTGCGATGCTCCGCGGGCGCCTGCCAAATGCAGAGATCGGGTTTTTCCTTCACATCCCATTCCCTTCCCACGAAGTATTCCGACTGCTCCCGCTACAATGGCGTCAGCGAATCCTCGATGGTATCTTAGGCGCGGACCTTATCGGATTTCACACTCCAGAATATACCTCTCATTTTTTGGAAAGCGCGGAGCAAATCCTGCCCCTTACACAAAAAGAAGGGATCATTCATTACCAGAACCGTGAGCTTCGAGCGGCGGCATTCCCGATGGGCATTGAATTTTCCCGATTCCACGAAGCCGCGCTCCTGCCCGAAGTCGCCCGCGAATCCACTTTGCTCCGGCAGCACGTTGGCGAAAGCAAGGTTATTCTTTCTGTGGATCGGCAGGACTACACCAAGGGTATTTTGAACCGGCTCGATGGATATGAATATTTTCTGGAGCATCACCCTGAATGGCGCGGCAAGACGATCATGATGATGGTGGTGGTTCCCAGCCGGATTGGGGTCGAGGATTATCAAGCGGTCAAGGGGCGGATCGACGCATCGGTCGGAAAAATAAATGGCGAGTTCAGCCGCCTCGGGTGGGCGCCGATTGTGTACCAATACCGGGAGCTGGAATTCGAGGAACTCATGGCATTATACACTTGCAGCAACGTGGCGCTTGTGACGCCATTACGGGACGGCATGAACCTGATCGCGAAAGAATATGTCGCTGCGCGCCGCGATCAGACGGGAGTTCTCATCCTGAGCGAAATGGCTGGGGCCGTCGATGAATTGCAGGATTCCATCATTGTCAATCCGAACTTCAAGGAGCAGATCGGCGAAGCCCTGGCGGCGGCGCTCGATATGCCGCTGGAAGAACAGCGGCGAAGAATGAACGTCATGCAAGCTCGCGTCAAGGATTACGATGTCATCCATTGGGCGGCCGATTTTCTCTCTTCGCTCACGGACATCCGGGCGAGACAATCAGATCTCGTTACCCCGGAGCTCAAAGGCTCCGCGTTATCGCGGTTAATTGGCGCCTTTAAGCGGGCACGCTCGCGGCTGTTGCTGCTCGATTACGATGGCACGCTTACCCCCATCGTAAGCGACCCCGCAGCCGCCGTCCCGAGCGAAAAACTACTGGCAACGCTTGCCCGATTGGCAGGAATTCGAGGAACGGAAGTAGCCATCGTTAGCGGCCGGGACCGCGCAACTCTGGAGCGATGGTTCGGACAACTGCCCATTTCACTTATCGCGGAACATGGCGCCTTTATCCGAAGGTGGCCCAACCGAGATCGTTGGTTGCGTGGAATCCGGCGGCTTATTCCTCCCACATGGAAAAAAACACCGTTAGCAAGCAGTCTTTGGAAACCGGCGGTCCGGGATGTAATGGAAGACGCTGCCCAGTCGCTTAACGGAGCGTGGGTTGAGGAAAAAGAGTACTCGATTGCCTTTCATTTTCGCGGCGCGAACGCTTCGGATACACCCGAGCGCGTGCGCGCCTTAATGGAACGATTGAATGCGATTGCCGATGGCCAAAAGCTCCATATTGTCGAAGGAAAGAAAATAGTCGAAGCGCGCGTGGCAGCTATCGATAAGGGGTTTGCCACTCAACCCTGGCTGGGCAAAGGGCTTCGCCCGCCTGGCTTTGTCCTTGCCATTGGAGACGATACGACAGACGAGGATCTTTTTGCCGCCATGCCGAATACAGCCTACACGATCAAGGTAGGGCATCATCCCTCCAAGGCAGCCTTCAGTCTCGATTCTCCTGTAGAAGTTTTGGAACTCCTGCGCGGACTCGCGATGTCCAAGACCCCAGTCCTCGTCCCACATGATTGAAACCCCTCGCCTGCTCCTTCGGGAATACACGTTCGCCGATACTTCCGCGCTCCACCGAATCCTCTCCGATTCCGAGACGATGAAATTTTGGCCTCGGCCCTTCACCGAAGCCGATACCAAAAGCTGGCTCGAACGCGCGATACCATCCTATGCAATCAATGGCTTTGGCCGATGGGCTGTAGTGCTTCGCGAGACAGGAGAACAGATTGGCGATGTGGGACCCATGCGCACGGAAGTCAATGGCAAGCCGGAAGTCGACCTTGGGTACATTATCCATTACGCCTATTGGCACATAGGGTTCGGTCTTGAAGCCGCGCGCGTAGCGTTGCAATTCGGAATCGAAGCCGGTTGCGAGAGGATTATCGCCAATATGGCACACGACCACATTGCTTCGCAACGCGTCGCGGAAAAATTGGGAATGATAAAAGAACGGGAATATACGAACGCGCGAAATCGAGGGATACTTACCTATCTCTACGTCTTCGATTCCGTTCCCGACGTAACGGCCGCTCGGACCGCCTCGTAGAGCTGCTCGCGCTGAAACGGTTTCGAAAGATACCCCGTGCAGCCGGCTTCGATCGCTTTGCGGCTGTCTTCTTCCTCCATGGCATACGCGGTGAGCGCCACGATGGGGAGATGTTCGAGCTGCTTTTTGGTGCGAAGGTAGCGCGTGACGTCCAGGCCCGAAAGTCCATCGCCGAGGTTGATATCCATCAGGATAAGATCGAACGTATTTTCGGTCGCTAACCCGACGGCCGTCATACCGTCCTTCGCCCATGTAATCCTGGCCTCGTTTCGTAAAAAGTACTTGACCAATTCCGCGGACTCGATGGTATCCTCAACCAGCAGAATATCCACGGGCCTTCCCAGGATCGTGGCGGGTTTCGGCTGTACTTTGGTGGGAATGGACGCTGGTTCGGTGGGTTCGGCTATTTGAAGAGAAGGTTGCGGTAATTCCACGACGGTACGATACGGTAACCGTACCAGGAAGGTGCTGCCGTGCCCGCGCTGGGTCGAAACTTCAATGGAGCCGCCCATGGCCTGAACGATCCGGTGCGTGATGGTCAGCCCCAGCCCAGTGCCTTCGAATTCCCGGCCATACCCAGAGGATTCCTGCTTGAACTCATCGAAAATATGGGGAAGAAATTCTTCCGAGATTCCGATGCCGGAATCCTCGACCATGATGATGAAATATTCTCCCTTCGGAAGGTCGGATGTTCGGTGAGAACTACTCACCATCGCCTCTGAACGGGCCGGTTCTGACTTTCGCATGTGAACGCTGACCGTCCCGGCCGCGGTAAACTTCAGCGCATTGCCGACCAAATTGGTGATGATCTGCGCCAGGTAACCGGGATCGGTCACAATATCGAGCCGCTGGACCTCGGTGTGGAATTCGAGGGTAAGACCTTTTGGCGACGCGAGCGGATCGAGCATGCGAACCGCCCGGCGCGCTTCAGCAACGACATCGAAGGACGAAGGCCGCAGCTTGAACGGACTCGCCTCGGAGCGGGCCAGATCGAGAATGCCATTGATCGTCCGAAGCAGCCGAGTTCCGCTCGAAAGTATCATCGAGGCATACTCCGAGCTTTCTTTATCCGCGATACTTTCGGCCAGTACCGAAGCGAAACCGAGGATTGCCGTCATGGGGGTCCGTACCTCATGGCTAATATTGGCAAGGAAGCTCGACTTGAGCCGGTTCATCTCTTCCGCCTGCTCCTTGGCACGGAGCGCGGCAAAACGCTCTTGCTCCAGTTGAGCTTCCATTTGGCGGCGCTCGGTGATATCCTGCGCGCTTCCGACCACGCGAATGGCTTTACCCTTCTCGTCCCGAACCACGAGGCCGCGATCCCATAAATAAATATAGTGCCCGTCCCGATGGCGAATGCGGTATTCCGCGTTAAAATTACTTTGCTGGGTAACGGTCGCGTCCATCATCGTGGCCCGGAGCATGTCCCGGTCTTCGGCATGAACGCGGTCGAACCACCAGTCGAGTGTTTGCGTCTCCGCATCGGCGGGGTCATAGCCGGTGATCGAATTCAGAAGAACGGAGCGAAGTACCGTTCCCGCTTCGATGTTCCATTCATAGATCAGCGAATTAACCGCTTCGGCAGCCAGCCGGAACCGCTCGTTTGCATCGACGAGCGCTTCTTCGGCTTCCAAATGCCGCGTGATGTCCTTGAGTAGAGCAAGGCTGGCGGGCTTGCCTTCGAAGTCGATGGGATTGCTGATCCCTTCCATGAAGATGACCGTTCCATCGCGCTTCGCATGAACCCAGGTTCCATGCGAATACCGCTCGGTCTTCATAAAACGGGAGAACGTGTGCCCCTGCGGCGGACGGATATCGAGCAGGGTCATCTTCGCGAACTCTTCCGCCGAGTATCCATAATATTCCCGCGCGGCCCGGTTGACTTGAACGAAACGAAGCGTATCGGGATCGATGACCCACATCGGAGCGGGACTATCCTCGAATAGCAGCCGGTATTTTGCATTCAATGCCGCGAGCGCTTTGTCTTCCTCGCGGAGCGCGGTGATGTCCCGGCCAATTCCAGAAATGCCAACCACATCCTCGCCCTCGCAGATCGGATTGAGCGTGAACTCGATCGTCCTTCGAACGGATCGAACATCGAACGTCTGTTCGAATCGGGCATGCTCTCCCAGCATGGCGCCTTCAAACGCATTTTGCCAGAGCGTCCGAGCTTCAAACGGCGCGACTCCGGCTTCGACGGAACGTTTTGCATCGCCGAGATCGAAGGAGCGGCCGGACCAAAGCTCGCGAAAGGCCGCGTTACATGCGGTCATTCGGCCGCTACAATCCATCGAGAAAATGGGGGCATCGCTGCTTTCTATCACCGCCTCGGCGGTAACGCCCGTGTGAAGCTCGCCGCGGCGAGTTCCGTTCTGACCGCGCCGAAATGCCTCTATCGCTCGAACCGTCTCGATCGGCATAATACCTTCGGCGGGTCTGGCGGTTGGCGCAGGTAATTTCGCTCGTTTCTCCGGATGGACGGAACGGCCATTTTTCGTGGAAGGGCGCACCTTCGGGGACCAATCCTCTGCGGACTGATCGGGTGATCGCTTCTGCACGGGACGTGCTTTTACAGCGCCAATGAGACTCATAAATGGATGAAACCAAACGGATCCTAAAATTATAGAATCCTAAAAGAAGCAGGGTATCCTAACGATTGGAAATAAACTTCCCTGGAAAACCAAACCAGCAAACCATGGCATCCCTTCGCAGCAAACCCAGACAGCCTCGACTCGCAATTTCCCGAAGCCGCTCTTAAAAATACTTTTCTCCAAGCTTGAATGTATTTTTATAAGGGTCAGTTCCCGGCTCCATGAATTTTTTTCTAATAATGAAACGAATCAAAAAGGATGGAATTGCCCTTGCGGCAAATCCTATCGGGAATCGCTTTTCGTTCTGCGTGTTACATTCACAGCCGCCTCCGCGTAAAATGAATAATGGAACAGGCACGTTTTGTGAGATGCCTTGAGAAAAATCGCTGAATCTTCTCTCGTTTTATGCGATTATAGGTTACGATCATTCGACTTTACGGTTAGGAAATGGAACGAGTTCAAGTTGAGATTTTAGGGATTTCCACCAGCCCCTCGACGAGTGGCGCGTACGCGCTCATCCTTCGCGAGACGGCCGGACAGCGGCGTATTCCCATTATTATCGGCGGCTTCGAAGCGCAGGCCATCGCACTCGAAATGGAGGGCATCAAGCCCCCCCGCCCGCTCACGCATGACCTCATTAAAACGCTTGTCGAAACCCTGGGCGGAGCGATCACCGAAGTCTCCATTCATGAGCTGCGCGACGGCACCTTCTTCGCAAGCCTCCGGCTCTCGGACGACCAGGACATTGATGCCCGCCCCAGCGACGCCATTGCGCTTGCTATCCGCTTCAGCGTACCGATTTGGGTCGCCGAAAGCGTCATGAACGAAGCCGGTTTCCTGCCCGAAGAAGGCGAAGAGGAGTTGGAAGAAGAAGAAGACGAGGACTTAAGTCTCGCCGAACGGCTGAGCGGCAAATCTGAAGAAAAACCCGCGAAGCCCACAAAGCCGCTCACGCATTTGGACCAGCTTAACCAGCAGCTCGCCGAAGCCATAAAAAAAGAAGAATACGAACGCGCCGCCAAACTCCGAGACGACATCCAAAAGCTGCAGATCGAGCGGAAGTGAGCCGTCGCCCTATTGCGGGAATGGTGGAATCTTTACATCCGCGGGCACATCCCACACTTTCACGTAATCGAGAAGATGATGCGCGGCATGTTGGCCATGCACATCCCAGAAGCCATGACCGAGCGTGGTGTCATACTGCTCGAAATATTTGAGTTCCTCAGTCGCAACCCCGCTGGGTTGGCTTACCACGTCATCACCGTCGAACTCAGCGGGGCGAATAAGGGCAGCTCCTCGCGCAAGTGTGCCGACCCAGTCGAAATAGGGGCTGCCCGGGGGCACCAGACGGTCCGGAAACCGGCGAACGACGACACTATCATATAAGATTCGGACTTCGTGCGGAAGCCACTCCATCGCGTAGGTATGATATTGATAAGGCCCTGCGGAATAAGCTGCCAGGGAAACGGAGTCTGTCGCGGTATTCCCATCGACACGGACGGGGGGGACCGGATACCCAAAGCCAGAGCCATACTGGTCCGTCGTCTGATACGAGAACCGTTCCCGCCAATTATGGACCCATGAGGCAGGCATCGTATCGTCGAGCCAAACAAGTCCTTTATTTGTAGGCTCATTCAATGAATCACGCCAATGGCATTTCAATACTGTATCTACAGTATCACCATGACTATTAATAAACGCACGTAATTTAAGTGCCGTTGGCTGATAATTTTTTATAAAAGGGGTCGAATCGCCGATGCTCGGTATTTGATACGGCGCGGAAAAAATTCTCCAGGTGCCGTGGCTATCCTGCGTAATCTTCCAGGTCACGGTATCGGCGGCATGCCAGGGCCACCAGGCATAATAAAAAGAGTAGGTCCCCGTCGAATTCAGGAGCGAGGATGGAAATCCGCCCCCTGCTTCCGTTACCGGGCCAGCTTTCACGGTATCGTTATTATAGAAATTAACATCGTATACAAAATTATCGATCATGATCCAAAGCGGAGTGTGATAGCGCCCCCACCCGGCGTCGTGGCAGATGAAGAAGGTATCACTCCCAGATATATAAAAAAAGCCATTGAAGGGGCCAATGCGAAAGCCATGTCCCCAACCCGGATGGGAGCTTTCCATCCCATCGCCCCACCGCTCGTCTAAGTCCCATTCCAACTGTTGCGGCGCTGTGCCCCAGTTATTCGTATGATGGAGCATCCGTGGAATTTTTTCGCGGACCTCATATTTGCCGTATGGCGCGTGATCATAAGCCGGTCCTCCCAGCCGGCCGGTCGTCGTCGTATAAGGGAACGGGCAGGAACGGAGCTGACCCGTAGACGCTAAACTTCTGAAAATGTAAGGGTGATGAGCTGAATCTGTTGGGATGGAATCCTGACATCGGTCGAGAAGTCTAGACACAGTAATATCGCAGGAGCAGGTATCGGGGGGATTTTCGCGATAGACGATATCGAGCGCATGTCCATCGTGGGCCTGGTAATCGGTGTCTAAATAAACATTACTATCGTAGTTACATTGCGCCCCGAAATAATCGCTGCCGTGACCATTATAGACATACCATTGGTTGCGGAACTTCGCGGTATCGTCGAACTCGTCGCTGAAGACGGCTGTATCCCACTTCGGCTCCTGATACGCATGGAAAAAAGCTCCCGGCATCACGTGAAACCCATTCTCCATCTCGACCGTCCCGCTTGCTCGAAAATCGACGTCTTCATTTTTGCTGACAGTGACAGGGCCGGAAGGATTAGATATCGTTCTATTTATAAAATAGGAACCATCGAGCCATAGAGTGTCGTAGGTGGTATCCGGTCTTACAACGTTGCTCCCAACAATAATATCGGAGTGAGTTCCATCGGGCTTGTCCAAAGCCTGAAAGAGCCGCTGCCACGTTACGTACTGGCCAAGTGCCGTGCCGCATGGACTCCAATTCATGAGCGTATCGAAGGTGTGCGTCGCGGTGTCATAGATCACGGGCACATAATTGCCGTGATTCGCGGATGCGCCGTCCGGATTGCGGAACAAATCGCTTTCATTGCTCAGGTTCTCGCGCGTGTCGGAATCGCCCGGAGGCGCGAACGGGCAATAATAGACGTCCGTGTTTTGAAGGATGATGTCGCCCTTCTGATAAATCGTATCGGGATTGACAAAGGATTGGCCGAAAGCGGCGACCGGAATGCCAAAGATAATGCAAAACAGAATTAGGTGTTTCATGGCTACCTCTCGATGATAAATTTTGAGAATTTTTCTTCCGAACCGGTCGAAAGCCGGCACCAATACATCCCCGAGGGGACCATGCTGCCGTCGAAGCCGATCGAATACGTTCCCGCGCCTTGCGACGCGCCAGGTATGGGCATTGCAACCGTTCTTCCAAGCGCATCGATGACCGTAATGCTTACCCGGCTCTCACTCGCAAGCGAATAGGTAATCGTCGCGAAACTATTCATGGGATTGGGATAAACCGAAAGCGTTGTAGCTGTTTCCGGTGTTTGCTTCACCGCGCTTTTTGTGGAGTCGGTCATTTCCCGAATCGTCCGGACATATCCGGCGGGTATATTCCCAGCACCGTGATCGATGTTGATCCAAAGGGCCGAATCCCATACGCCCATTGCGGTAACGAACCCGAGTTGCAGCCCCTCGTTCTCCGCTCGCCAGGTCTTGCCGGTATCGGTAGAAAGATAGACTCCGTTGCCGAATCTATCGTCGTTGGCATTCACGCCACCCGCAAACAAATTTTTTCCGTCCGTCGCAAGGCTGCTTACAAACTCCGGCATTCCAGCGCTATCGACCCTAAGGGTGTCCCAATGCATTCCGCTATCCCATGAAAAGATAATTGTTCTGTTGTTTAAATTAGGATTAGACAGATTGAGTAAATTTTCGACAAAGAGCAGGGTGCCCATGGTCATGATCGATCCATTGAAAGGAGTAGCAATCTGAGCCCATGTAAACCCGCTATCTAAGGAACGCCAAATTCCGTTATTTGGTGTGTTGGTATAGATGCAAGCGCCAGTACCGGCATAACTATTGCCGGCGGGATATGAAAGATGCTCCCATGTTCGGCCGGTATCGCGGGAGCGAGCTATGCGCGAAGCATATTGCGCAAAAACATAAGTTCCATTCGTGCCGACGGGCCCTCCAATGGGATCCGACCAACTTGCGCCATCATTCGTCGAAAGGTAACCGTCCCCCATATCTGGTGGCCCACTGCCGCAAAAAAAATTCGTTCCAACCGAGGCGAACGTAGTGATGTTGCCATGCCCGAAGTCGATGCCGGCATCGGCTTCGCCGTTTGGATTTAGGCGGTCAACATGCCCCTGCTCGCTGAAAAAAAAGCTCGTGTCATGGGCGCCATAGGCAAAAACTTCAATGTTACTATAGAATTTCCACTGCGCTATGCAGGGCGCGGCAGCAAACGCGATGAGGATAATGGAAATGAGTGTTCGTTTCATGGGCTACCTCGTTTTCTGACTTTTTAATTCCTGGACCTGCGCTTCGAGCGATTCGATTTTATGATTTAGCTGCTCGACATAGAGCATCATTTCTTCCATTTGCTTCGTCATCGCGGCTTCGGTCCTTCCAAGTGGAACACCATGTTCGACCATTTCCTTCTCGGAAGGTATGTCCGGCAAATGATGGTGTTCCCGGATATAGGCTTCCACATAGCCGAGTGGCGGAAGCTGGAAGTTTGGCAGGAATACATTATCCGGCCAGTCGGTGGCATTGACCCACGCTTCCTTGAAAAGCGCCGGGCCATTAACGGCAAGCATCCACGTTGAATCGTCGCCGATATTGGGACGGACGTTGGCGAGATTGGTGAAATCGCAATTGGGAGTGCCGTTGGCCGTATCCAAACCAATATAGACGGGCGTGTAGTGATAGAAGAGGCCATACGTGTTGCGCGTGACGCCATAGCCCAGAAAGCCGGGCCGCCAGCAATTGAACATGTGATAGTATTGTATTCCGCCTTTATGGCTTTCGTCGCTCCAGAATTCGAGGCCATTGGTTCCCGTCAGCGAAAGCGTCGTTCCACCGGAGAAATCGTGCATTCCTCGTGACGAATCGAACGGCCAAGTGCCCATAGTTACCAATCCTCCCGCGACATCGGCAAACCCAATTCCGGAACCGGACATCGGCGCGAACCGCGTAGCAATGCCCGTCATGTGATTTTCGTAATGATTGAAGGCAATGCCGCGATAATCGACGGGATAGGGTGCCGCTGTATCGGGTCTCATCATCCCTTCGAACCGGTTCCCGCCATAAATCGTAAGGCCGGGAAGCGGGGCGGTGTACCCTGTGTACCACGGGGGTGGTGGCGGTATCATGCCACCGCCAATTTGAATTTGGTCCACTGCCGAATCCAGCCCATCCAGGTTTGGCGGTAGATCGATGCCGACGTTGCCGTTGCCCATGATTACCATCCGCTCGATTTCGGCGGGATAATCCGCCGTTTTGGAAAGCGTATCTGATGGGGTGGTTCCGAAGCGAATCGAAGCGGTGGTCGGTGGCAGCGGGCCATGCGTTGGAGTTGCGGCAAACGTAGTCGCCGACAGCACCAGATCGCCCTCCGACGAGCGGAGCACCGTTGCATCCACTGGCGCGAACGCCGAGAACCATTCCGATGAATAGGAATTGTGGGCGTGCAAAGAATCGACGACGCCGAGCTGGCCAAAAATCGGCTCGGTGCAGTATGCGCCGAGCGTAATTCGCATTGCGGCATCGTTTATCAGGCACGCATGTATCGCTGCATTATTGTATAGAATTTGGAAGGCATCCTCGCCCGTCGGACACAAGCAGCCGCCCCAGCCCGTGGGCCACGGGCCCGGAAGCTGAACCTGCGTTTGAGAGAATGCTTCGCTTGTGAAACTTACGATGCAAACGCAAGCGATGAGCGCTCGCGTGAGGGTACGAAAAGAACACATCATCATTTTTTACTCCTTAGTTAAGAGATTCTCATCATTAAGAACCTCGAAAATGTTAGAAAGTTACACGTTGTCTCAAGATTGTCCCCTGAGACGGAATACAAAGATACGACATTTTTTTCATAATATCAAAATTTCGATAATCCGAAGAGGAAGATTAAGGTTATGTTTGTTGTGTGCGTCTTGAAGTTATCGTAGCTACCAATGTCCGAAATCTCCGAAAGCAAAAGAATCTCACTCAGGAAGCTCTGGCAATAAAAGCGGGATTAAGTCCCAATTTCCTTGCTTGCTTCGAACGCGGAGAAACCGGTCTTGCTCTTTCTCGTCTTGCAAAAATCGCGAAAGCTCTTGGCGTGAAGCCAGGGCTGCTATTGGAGCCGGATGCGTACCGGCAGCTTCCGTAAAATTATTTACGAGATATTTTCGGAATCTCTTGACTTTCTAATTTTTACCTCGTATATTACAGGGTGTTTAATAGGCACCATTGTTCTTTGGCAACTGAATTTAGGCGAGAATTATGAATAAAAAATTCATAATGGCGAAATTGGAGCGTTTGGATAGCTTTCCATGAACATTAAAAGAACAACCAAACAAGTCAGATGCTTCCTTATCGAATACTATTCCGTATCGCGCTTGCTTTCGTGCGAAAAATTGTGTAAATTGTAGGTGTGAAACGAATGATACGATCCAGTCTTATCCTTCTGCTTTTTCTCAGCGTGGCTGCGATACCGGGCGCGAGTGCTCGCGCCCGGTCACATCCGCTCGCCGTGCGGGCCATCCAATTTTCGCCGGATATTTCGGATGTCGCGGACAGTGTTATCCGCCTTTCACCGCGCGAGGAGTGGCGCGTCGAGCATTTCCTTGGAGCGATGTTTCCGGTCTGGCAAATGCGGCGGTGCGCGCGGGAGGCTTCGGGCCAGTCTGCTTCTTATCTTCCTGTTTACCGGCGAGTGACGTACTCGGTCATCTCCCAGCAAGGGTTCCGGTTTGTGCTCGTGGGTTACCGCGCGGAATGGAATGATGCCGGTGGGGGAACCGTAGCGGTGAATGAACTTGCAATTTACCGCATGGAATCCACGGGACCAAATCAGGTTTGGCGGTCGCGGCCGTGGCAGGCAAGCTATCCCGAACTTCATTTTTGGACGTCGAAATGCGGCTGGAGAAATGTGATATTGTTTCAGGACGGCGGTTCGGATGATCGATCGTCCACGGTGGATGATCGCTCATCCACGGAGGGTGAGTTCGGGCTTGCGAGCGTATTTTCGTTTTACAATGAGCCGAAAGGGCTTTATATTCGCGATCTGACACCGTCTTTTCCGTGGCTTCGCGCCCGGGAACGGTTTCCGTTCCGGGCATTATATGGACAGTCCATTTCATTCCGAATCGACGAAGCGCGCGAGCTTATCCTGAGCGCGAGCGATGAACCCTACAATATCGGCATGCTCAGGATAGTACGGCCGGGGCGTTCATGGAGATTCGATCCGCTCCGCGGCCGGTTCGAGCAAATGAAAGTATTTACCGAAGTGACGAGCAACGAATGATTTTCCTTCTTCATTATGTTTCCATAGGAACAGCATTTTAAGGTTATAATAAAAACGACATTATTCATTAAATGAAAACGTGAAAAAACAATGGAGTGTTTGCTAATTGAAATAGCCCCGCCTCTTGACTTTTGAGAGAAAATTTTGTATCTTGTTTATTTTGAAAGCCCATAGTGGAAAGATTGCCCGCTTAAATGGAACAAGGACTAATACCGGATAAAGATGCCGATAGGATGGCGATGTCGGATGCTTCTATTCGAAACACGGATAGTGAACTCGACTTTGCTTCCCTTCCCCATGACGCGGGGCGAAGCGATTCGTTCGAGTACGGCATCGCTCAAATCGCCCCGCTCCTTTCCGGTGGAAACCGCTCAAACAGCTTTGCCCGCAGCTTGCGTGTTCGCTCGCACGGCCGCCTCATAAGCAACGAAACCTTCGAGCAAATTGCCATCGAGCGATCGGATATTGCCTTTAGTGAATTCTACGAACACCTTGCCCCAAAAGTGTATAGCTTTGTCTTTCGAATATTGCGGGTGGAAGATGATGCGCTCGATGTTCTGCAGGATGCATTTTCCGAATTATGGGCGAAGGCGCCCGATCTCTATAATATTCACACGAACCTCGCGGTATGGGTGCTCTATCTTGCGCGGAATCTTGCGTTCAATCAGTTTCGCACCAAGCACTATAAGAGAAAGAGCATTACCGACTCCTATGAGCCCGAGCGGCATGAGAATCTGATTCCAGACGAGCATACCCCAGAGGAAGAACTGACCACGAACGAAGCTCGCGCTGAAATTAAACACGCCATCGAAAAATTGAAGCCGGAGCAGCGCAAGAGCATTGAACTGGTGTTCTTTGCCGACCTTACCAGAAAGGCCGCCGCGGAGAAACTTCACTTATCCTATCAACAATTTCAAAGTATTTTTTACGATTCGCTGGCCGAACTGGAACACGAACTCTTCCCCTACCTGGGGAAAAAGGCCACGGAGCATCAGCCAAAAGTAATAAAGAAGGCGTTCGAACGGAAGCGAGAAGCCATGGAGGCGAAGCAGGATGCCCGCGCCCGCGCGAAAGCGCTCCGAAAATTTGTTCTGGGGTTACCCTTCGCGGATGAGCGAGATGTTCTATGAACGATTTCGATCTCGCTTATTCTTCATTTTTGAAAAACAATCTCGCCATTACAACAACCAGGATATGGACCGGCGTTTATTTTTAAAAGGAGCCCTCGCAACAGGCGCGCTCTCGCTTGGGCATCTCGATCTTCTCGCCGCGCGGGAAGCGCACGCTGCAGCGCCGCGCGGTGGGCCGCTGGCAAAGCCCTCGCAAACCGATCAGGACATGGTAGATGCGCTCCTGACCCATGCGAAATCGCTGGGTGCCACCTATTGCGATATCCGCCTCGTTCGGATGCGAACGCAATCGGTGAGCGCCCGCGATCAGGTGGTGACGGGCCTTTCGGATTCGGAATCTTATGGACTCGGGCTCCGCGTAATCAAGAACGGCACGTGGGGTTTTGCCGCGACGCGCGATGTCGATCTCGAAAATGGAAAACTCGCCGCACAGAATGCCGTCGCGATGGCCGAGAGCAATTCGAAGCTGCAGACGATTCCGCTTGATCTCGTACCCGTCGCCTCAGTGCAAGCGGAGTGGAATACGCCCATCCAAAAAAATCCATTCGATATTTCCTTCAAGGACCGTGCGCAATTTCTGCTCGATATGCACGCGCTCGGCGCCAGCGTTCCCATTGGTGGAAATAAGTTAACGCTCTATTCGGATTTGAACGCCGTCCGCGAGGAAAAATATTTTGCATCGACCGAAGGCTCGAAAATATGGCAGGAAATCACCCGTATCGATCCCTCGACCTGGGCGACCGTCGCCGATCCGGTAAAAGGCGAGTTCGCCTCGCGGGCATTGTTCGTGCTTCCTCAGGGTCGCGGCTTCGAATATGTCGAGCAGTATCCTTACAAAGATGAAATCAAGCAAGCCGCCGCGGATGCGCACGAAAAAATTTCCGCGATTTCCGTCAAACCGGGCAAATACGATCTCATCCTTCATCCGACCCATCTCTGGCTCACCATTCACGAGACGATCGGTCATCCGACGGAACTCGATCGCATCATGGGTTATGAAGCGGATTTTGCCGGCACGAGTTTTCTCAAGCCCGATAAATGGAAGGGATATGGGTATGGCTCCGATTATATGAATATCGTTGCGGATAAGACGCAGGAAGGCGGCCTCGCGACGGTCGGATTCGATGACGATGGTGTGCCCGCACAGTCCTATCCGCTGATCACGAAAGGCGAACTCGTCGCAACTCAAACCACGCGCGAACAAGCGAAGATGGCTGGCGAGACCTCTTCCCGCGGCGAGAGCTATGCGGAAGGATGGTGGAACATTCCGTTCCAACGAATGCCGAACGTGAGCCTCCAGCCGAATCCGAAGAAATATTCGCTCGATGACATCGTCAAGGATACGGGGAAGGGAATTCTCATCAAAGGGAATTCCAGCTATTCGATCGATCAGCAGCGATATAATTTTCAGTTTACCGGACAGGTCGCTTTCGCGGTCGAAGATGGCAAGATCACGCACATGCTGCGCGACGTAGCCTACTATGGAAAGACTTCCAACTTCTGGGACGAACTCGATGCGCTGGGCGACCAAACCGAATACATGCTCGGCGGCGCGATGTACGATGGCAAAGGTGAGCCGATGCAATCGAATCCGGTATCGCACGGCTGCCCGTGCGCGCGCTTCGCAAATCAGCGGGTGATTAATACGCGCGAGCAATCGGCGAATAGTAAACGAGGAATGATCTGAACCCTTCGACAAGCTCGGGGCAGATTCGTGTCACGCTGCTGATTTACGGATGAATGTTCAAGGAACTTCTCCGGATTAGAGAAATAGGTTCCCATTCATTGCCACCAGTCCGGATGAGCGAGCCACCATTCGATGGTTGCACGAAGTCCGTCTTCGAGTTTAACCTTTGGTCTCCAGTTGAGTTCGATTTCCGACTCGGACCAATCGAGCGCATAGCGGCGGTCGTGTCCGGGGCGGTCGGCAACGTTACGAATGAGCGAGGTAAATTCGGAAAGTTCGCGGCCAGATTCCTCCGCAAGAATTCGAAGGACAAGATGTACTAATTCGATATTGGAAATTCCGACTTCATTCGCTTCGATGCCAGGTCCCGCGAAATGATAGATGCCGCCCGGCTTGCCACGTTCGAGCACGGCAAGGATTCCGTCGCAATGGTCTTCCACGAAAATCCAATCGCGGACGTGGTGGCCATGGCCGAAAATCGGAATAGGCCGGCCGGCGAGCGCGCTTGAAATGATCATCGGAATAAATTTTTCCGGATGCTGGAAGCGGCCGTAGTTATTCGTGCATCGCGTAATGCGCACGTCGAAATCATGGGTATGATGATAGGAAAGAAGGAGGTGATCCGCTGCGGCCTTCGAAGCAGAATAGGCGCTCGATGGCTTTAGTGGTGATGACCGCGTGAACTTTCCCGTTCCATCAATCGAGCCATATACTTCGTCCGTCGAAATTTGCACAAACCGTGTGACCCCATTCCGGCGCGCTGCTTCAAGGATGGTCACCGCACCCAGCACGTTCGTCTCGACAAATGGAATCGCCATCGAAATCGAGCGATCGACATGGCTTTCCGCCGCAAAATTTATTACGGCATCGAAAGGCGTCCCATCTATGCCCCGCGCGAATAAGTCATCGAGCACATCGGCATCGCGAATATCGCCACGCACAAAATGCTTTTGCCCTTCGATGTTCTTAGGGTTCCCAGCATAGGTCAAAAGGTCATAGATGAGGACGCAGTGCCCCTGCCGCAAAGAATAGTGGGCGAAATTAGCGCCGATAAATCCTGCGCCGCCGGTGATGAGAAGATTCATAGAACCTGGATTACGCGGATTGGATAGATTTTCTGGATTAGTTTTGCCAACTTGAAGAATGTTTTCATTATAATCATGTCTCGTAAGTCATTGCTCCTAACACACCGAATTCAGCAGGCATAATACAACATTTGAGTTATCGATGGTAATCCTGTAAATCCATCCAATCCGCGTAATCCAGGTTCAGACGATTGGCGGCGATTGCCGCACGAGTTCATTCGCGCGGGCGAGCGACGGGAATGTTCCCGCGTCGGACCAATAGCCATCGAGCATCGCGGCGTGCAGCCGGCCTTGTGCGAGATACGCGTTATTGACATCGGTAATTTCCAGCTCGCCACGCTCGGAAGGCTCGAGCGTCCGAATAATATCGAATACGTCCGGCGGATAGCAATAAACGCCCGTCACGGCAAAATTCGAGGGCGGTGATTCCGGTTTCTCGATAATTCGTAGAACTTTCGTTCCATCCATCTCCGCCACGCCGAAGCGTTCGGCATCCGGCACTTCCTTGATGAGAATTCGCGCAATGTTTGGATTGGCCAGGAATTCCGAAATAAGCGGCGTGACTGGCTGCTCGAAAATATTATCGCCAAGCATCACACACATCGGCTCGCCGCCGGTGAACCGCTCGGCGAGCGCCAGCGCCTGCGCAATGCCGCCTGCTTCATCCTGCACACGATACGTCAGCGCACAGTCAAAATCTTTCCCTGAGCCGAGCAGGGAAATAAAATCACCCATGTGCTCCGTGCCGGTTACGATCAATATGTCTGTAATTCCTGCGGCCACCAGCTTGCGAATCGGATAAAAAATCATCGGCATTTCACCAATCGGCAGCAAGTGCTTATTGGTTACGGTCGTGCAGGGATAGAGCCGTGAGCCAGAGCCTCCGGCCAGAATAATACCGACGCAATTCATTGGGGGTAGAGAACGCACGCGCTAAAATTTGTTATTTTCCTTGAAAACAAGCAGATTTGCAATGCGTTCAAACACCTTTCAGAAAATGAAACGAAGCGGCGGCTGAATGCGTAGAGCTTTTCATGGCTTATTCCCGATTTGGCTATTTTATTTTTCTTCCATTTCTTCTTTTTGCAATCGCCTGCTCCTCCAAAAGCGATGGAGCCAAATTGCTGAAGATGGACTCCGATTCAACCACGCAGCACGCCACGTTCGCCATGGGATGCTTCTGGCATTCCGAGGAAATATTTCTCGAAATCAAAGGCGTGAAAAATGCACTGCCCGGATACTGCGGCGGGACGGAGCCCAATCCATCCTACAGCCTCGTCAGCACGGGCACGACGCGCTATGCGGAGTCGGTCGATGTTACATTCGATCCCTCGCAAATCAGCTATCAAAAGCTGCTCGAAGTCTTTTTCAAAGAGCATGATCCAACGACAAAAGACCGTCAAGGCCCCGACGAAGGCCCGCAATACCGTTCGGTAATTTTCTACCACAATGCCGAGCAAAAGCAGGAAGCCGAATCCTATATTCATCAGATTGCCGGTAACTATTCTTCGCCGATCGTAACCGAGCTTGCGCCATTCTCGAAATTCTGGCGCGCAGAGGATTACCATCTTCGGTATTACCGGCATCATCCCGATCAGCCTTACATCGCCTCGGTCACAAAACCGGAGGTCGAGAAATTCCGGAAGGATTTTCCGGAATTGCTGAAGTAATGTAGCGCAAACTTCAGTTTGTGATCCTGACCCGCGAATCGCAAACTAAAGTTTGCGCTACAATAGTTTGCGCTACAATAGCTTGCGCTATACTTGCTCCAGATACGCGATCTCTCCGTGTAAAATCTCATCGAGTCCCACGATCTGATGCTCTTCCGGCACGCGGACGCGCGTGACCTTATCGATCAGCCACAGCATGACATAGGTGAAGGTAAAGGCCCACACCGATGAAATCGCCACCGCCGCGACCTGCTTGCCAAAGAAACTCGCATTCCCCATCAGCAGCCCATTCGTATGGACGGCGGGATTGAAATTCTCGTTCGCAAATACACCGAGCAGTATGATTCCCAGCGCGCCGCCAACGCCATGCACGCCCCAGACATCCAGCGCGTCATCCCATTTCAGCTTGTTCTTCAGCATCACAGCCCAATAGCAGACAAGCCCGGCGATAATGCCAATCGCCACGGCCGCAGTCGGCGAAACGTAGCCCGCTGCCGGCGTAATCGTCGCAAGGCCCGCGACCGCGCCCGTGAGCAATCCCAAAAATTTTGGCTTCCGTGATGAGAACCATTCCACGAACATCCAGGTCATCGCCGCAAAGCTCGCTGCAAGATCGGTATTGAGGAAGGCGCTCGCCGTCACGGCATCGACACGGAATTCGCTGCCGGCATTGAAGCCATACCACCCGAACCAGAGCAAGCCGGTTCCCAGCGCGACGAGCGGAATCGAATGCGGACCCGAATCGACCGAGCGACGCCGCCCCACAAACAGCACCGACGCCAGCGCCGCCATTCCCGCGATATTATGCACCACAATGCCGCCCGCGAAATCGAGCACGCCCCATTGCGCGAGAAATCCTCCGCCCCAAATCATGTGGACGAATGGGAAGTAAACGAAGATGAGCCACGCCGTCAGGAATAGCATGTACGCTTTGAACGTCACCCGGTTCGCGAACGCCCCGGTGATAAGAGCCGGCGTGATGATCGCGAACATCATCTGATACGCGATGAAGACGATGATCGGAATCGACGAATTGATCGGCGAGGGACTCATGAGGTTCACGCCATGCAGGAACGCCATATCGAGGTTCCCAATCACGCCGCCCACATCGCCCGAAAAACATAATGAGTAGCCGAACGCGAACCAGAGCACTGTCGTCCAGCCCATCGAAACGAAGGACTGGATCATAATTGCGAGCACATTTTTTCGCCCGACGAGGCCGCCATAAAAGAACGCCAGCCCCGGCGTCATCAGCATGACGAGGCTCGAACAGAGCAGCATAAAACCGGTATTTCCGGTATCAATCACCATGGTTGGATGCATTGTGTATCTCCTTTAGATTTAGGGGTTGAGAACCATTCCTACAAAAATACAACAAAGTCATCGCTATTCCAAATATACTTCCTATGCCAATGGTATCTCATGCATTCCAAAACTGCCGATCTAAACTTCGATATTGTATTGCCTCGCTCAAATGCGCGGGCGTGATCGCCTCCGCGCCGGCCAAATCGGCGATGGTGCGCGAGACTTTCAGGATGCGGTCGTAAGCCCGCGCCGAATATCCCATCCTCGACATCGCCATCTTCAGGATCGAGCGGCCTTCCTCGCCGATCTCGCAATATTCGTGAAGCAGTTTCGGCGGAAGATCAGCATTCTTAAAAATTCTGCGCTTGCCGCCGGGCTGCATCAGGCCTTTGTAGCGATCCTGCTGGCGTTCACGCGCGGCCAGCACGCGGTCGCGGATTTTTGCCGATGGCTCGCCCGAAGTTTTCTTCCCAAGCTCTTCGATCTTCACGCTAGGAACTTCAATATGAATGTCAATTCTATCTAATAGTGGTCCCGATACTTTACTCATGTATCGCTGAATCGCGCCCTCGGCGCAGGAGCACGAATGCACAGTGGAACCAAAATTCCCGCAGGGACACGGGTTCATCGCGCAGATGAGCATGAAGTTTGCCGGATACTCGACCGTCATTCGCGTCCGCGAAATCGTGATCGCGCCATCTTCGAGCGGTTGGCGCAGCACTTCGAGCACATTGCGCTGGAATTCGGGAAGCTCATCCAAGAACAATACGCCGTGGTGTGCGAGCGAAATTTCGCCCGGACGAATATTCGCCATTCCCCCGCCTACTAATGCGGCATCCGAGATGGTATGATGTGGGGAACGAAATGGCCGCGTCGTTAGCAGTGGAGTATGCGGCGGGAGCGTCCCGGCGACGGAGTGAATCTTCGTTGTCTCTAATGCTTCGTCGAAGGTGAGCGGTGGAAGAATGGATGGGAACCGCTTTGCCAACATGCTCTTGCCCGAACCGGGCGAGCCAACCATAATGAGATTGTGTCCACCCGCCGCCGCAACTTCCAGCGCGCGTTTCACCGCTTCCTGGCCCTTCACTTCCGCAAAATCGAAATGTGTGTGCTGGCTATCTTCCCGAAATATTTTTTCAATATCGACTCGAACGGGTTCCGGCGAAAATAGACCGTTCATCAGATCGACGGCCTCGCGCAGCGTCGTCACGGCATAGACGTCTATCCCTTTGACCAATCCTGCTTCGCCCGCGTTCGCCATGGGAACGATCATGCTTTTCAAATCGGGAAATTTCTCGCGCATTTTCCGCGCGTGCAGCGCCACGTTCAGCGCGCCACGCACGGGACGCAGCGTTCCATCGAGCGCCAGTTCTCCGAGCATCACATATTCTTTTAATTTATCGCTATCGACCACGCCGCCCGTCGCCAGCATTCCCATCGCGATTGGAAGATCGAACGAGCTCCCCTCCTTCCGAATATCCGCCGGCGCGAGATTGATCGTGATCTTGCGGTTCGTATCGAACGGAATCGCGCTGTTCTTCATCGCCGAAAGCACGCGCTCCTTGCTCTCGCGCACCGCCGAATCCGGCAGGCCGACGATGGCGAACGCCGGCACGTGCGCCTCGACATGCGTCTCGATCTCGACGGTGTAGGCTTCGATTCCTTGCGTGGTAGCTGTGTAGCAGCGGGAAAACATTAATTATTCTTTCTAATAAAAAAGGTGCTTTCTTTTTTTTGAATTGTCATTTAATGAACAGGTTCTTTTCCCTTTCAAAATCGCCATTTCCCAATTTTTATTTCACACTTCATAATTCATACTTCATAATTTCCCGATAGGTGCCCATACTTGCAAATACAATATAATACATTTCGCGCCAGGTGCAAGAAATTCGAAAAATTCGTAGCCGTGCCCCGTAGGTCACGGCTACCTCAGTAGTGCGCGAAAACCGGCTTGCTCGAAATGGTGATCGTGAGTTAGTGCATCGTGTATTTTTCGATCCCGCATAATTGTAAAAGAAGCACAATCCGTGAGGCTCCACTTTTTGTCGGAAAATTTTTCGTATAGTGTTCGTGCCTGTTTTAGGAGATCGCCCGACGTTGGAACGATTATAACAGAAGGCGCAGAATCGAGCCACGTCCAAATCTTAGCAGCATCGAGGCGATAACTGGGATCGATCGCGCTAACATAATTAAGCAACTCGATCAAAACTAATTCGGAGGTCACAACGCGCTTATCTTCTGAAATTTTCGGACCAAAGGAGAGTGCAGCCTCGTGTAGCTGGTCTTCCGGGATCAGGAGGGCAACCCAATGCCCGGTATCGGCGAATATCTCTATCAATCGACTTTGGGATGACCGTAAAGATAGTGATCGAGATTCTTTGCAGCATCCCGTGGAATTTTAGCCCGTATTTGAGGTGGTATCTGTCGTCCCATTTCCGCAATAGATTCGAAAAGCTCTTGTAGCGAGCCATGCGGAGCCGCTTTCCGCTCCTTCACCGCTTGCGGTCGCTTCGCGGTTTTGCGCGGCATCGCCGGGCCGGTTCGAGATGGAATCTTCGTTGCCATATTCTGGTAACACACAGGCGGCGGCTTCCGTCCCGCATACCGTGTAGCCGTGACCTTCAGGTCACGGCGAATTCCACGCTCCGCGACCGTGACCTGAAGGTCACGGCTACAAACTCCGGGGCACGTTTCCAGCACTGCGCCGTTTGAAGCGTGAGAATTTCATCATTACTTCACTAATATTGGAGGGCACGGTCATGTTCCCGAAACGGCTCCTCGCAATCGGTCTCGTCGCGGCGGCGATTTTAGCGCAGGCCGGGGTATTGCGCGCGCAGTGGGAGAGGTGCTACGGTTCCGGGCCCTTCGGTGGCTCAATATCGGCTCTTGGGGTTTTGGGATCTTATACCTCTGCCGGTACAAGTGGCGGGGGTATTTTTCGCTCAACGAATAACGGTGAAAGTTGGAAACCGGCATTGGTTGGATCAAGTCATACCGGCATAGCGAGTATGGTTGTAAGTGGCCCAAGGATGTTTGCTGCGGGCGACAGCCTTTATCTCTCGACCGATAGTGGGTTCAGTTGGCACGGCGTCTCGTTGCTGCCGAATGAGGCCGGCCCACTTGCAGTTATCGGCAACGTCATTGTCCTTGCATCATTCAATGGAATTTATTGCTCGACGGACGCTGGAAAGACGTGGTCGCAGACTGGATACATGTTTGCAGTGGTAAGTTTGCTTGCAAAGGATGGCATTTTATACGCTGGCGCATACTCGTTCGGTATGTATCAATCAACCGACACCGGCCAAACCTGGACACCATTCGTTCAGGGCAGCATTCTTGATGGCGCAAGCATACAATCTCTCGCCTCGGCCGGCAATGATATTTTTGCCGGAGGATTTTATGACGAAGGGTTCTACCGCTCAACGGATGATGGAGTTACCTGGGATACTTCAAATACGGGATTGCCCAATAATGGAATACCTAACCGGATTGAAGGAAATTTCACAACCATTATGTCGCTTTATGAAGATGGCTCTGATCTCTTAGCGGGCACGACAGACGGAATTTTCATATCGAGCGACAGCGGAGCTAATTGGAGGTTGCTTTCCACAATCTATGCCTCGGTGCTCATTAGATCTGGAGCAAATTTGCTGGCAGGATCGGGTGGAGGAATATATCTTTCGTCTGATAACGGTTCTACTTGGTCTTTTATTAGTTCGGGTTTTATTAATACCAGGGTCACAACCCTTGCTTCCATTGGCAATCGTATTTTTGCAGATATCAGCGGCTATGGCGTGTATCGTTCCGATGACAGCGGAACCACATGGGTTACCGCGAGCAAAGGTCTATCTATAGGTGACGTAGGCGGATTTGCCACTATTGACACAACGCTATTTACTATGATCGGAAGAGAATTGTATAAGACTCCTAATTTCGGCACGTCCTGGGATTCCGTAACCAATCAGATGTCTTTGCCGATCATTTCTATAGGTTCAAATTTGGTTGCCGCGATAGCCGATACTTTCTATCTTTCTACCGATGAAGGAATCAGCTGGACGAAACGAGGTGGTGGACTCAATAGCGGTTCAATATATGCTAATAGAGGCTCCATTTATGTTGGCACAGCAAATGGCGATTGCGGTTCCGTTTACGTTTCAACAGATAGCGCTTTATCTTGGAAGAACATTGATCTCGGCGCTGGATGTACACTTACTTCCGCCATCAATGTTGATAGCGCCTTTGTGTTTGCTGGAACCCATGGCGCGATTGCAACGACACCTGCCGGAATCTTTCGGAGAGCCACAAACGAGAATAGTTGGAATGCAATTGACAATGGATTTGCTGATACGACTGAGGCAAGTATTAGTTCAATTGTCTCCGAGAATGAGAATGTTTTTTTCGGGTCGGACTTTGGGGTATTCCACTCCACGAATTATGGTGACTCGTGGGATTCTGTCAACGATGGATTAACTTCTTTGGTGATCGAGCAATTATTAATCGTTCCTCCATACATATTTGCAGCCACATACGATGCCGGCATCTGGCGCCGTCCCCTCTCCGATTTCGGCATTAGTTCCGTCGCGCAAACGGCACCGGCAGCGCCGATGGAGATTGAAAGCTACCCCAATCCCTTCACCCAGCGCGCAACAATTTCGTTCACGACCGAATCGCCCGGCTACGCCGATATTCGCATCGTGAACCTGCTCGGAGTGGAAGTAGCGAGGCTTTATTCTGGCGAGCTTTCGGCGGGCAAGCATTCTTTCGTGTGGAGCTCTCTTGCCGGCTTGCCCGCTGGGATATACGAGTGCGTGGTTCGAATGAATGGGCAAACGCGCATTATGCCCATGGCACTCACACGATAATTCAAGAGCGGAAAACCAATTGTTTCAAAGTTCCGTTGTCTTTCATAACATGTTAGAATCATTGCGGCAAATCGTGGTATTCCCCGGTGAAGATGGCTATTACGTTGCGGAATGTCCTTCCCTTCCAGGATGCATTTCGCAGGGCACGACCAAAGAGGAAGCGATCGTAAATATCCGCGAAGCAATGGGCGCGTATATCGACGCATTGACGGCCGATGGATACCCCGTTCCGGAAGATTCTTTTGACACGATGCTCATTGCCGTATGAGCGGCTTGCCGAGAATTTCTGGACGCGATTGTGTCAAAGCTTTAACGCAAAAAGACTATCACTTTATTCGTCAGACCGGCAGCCATGTCATTCTACGGCGAACGAACCCATTCTCACAGATCACCGTCCCGGACCATAAAGAACTGGACCGAGGCACGCTTCGCTCGATTATTCGTCAGGCAGACCTCAGCATCGCTGAATTTAACGAGTTACTTTAAGGTTGGCGCGATTTTTTAATATCGCTTCCCTTGGAAACAATGCTATCGGACTCACGGAATGACGGCTCCTCGAATTTGCTCTCCCGGCTCGGCCGGCATTTGGCGCATGAGCTGAATAATCCGATTAGCGCGATCACCAGCTCCGCGTTTCTCATTCAGGATATTATCAGCATGTCCGATGGACACATCGCGGTGGCCGATATTCAGCCGTTTATCGATGGCATTTCGGAAGAATGCGAGAAACTGAAAACGGTCGTGGATGAGTTTGCGAAATTTGCTACGACGGAATCGGTCCTGAAAAACAGGATCGACTTAGTGGAATTGGTACGCGCGCGAACGAACGACATGATCCGCGATGGACTGCCCGTCAGCGCGGATGTGCCGGAAGGCGCGGTGTTTGCCGAGGCCGATGCGGGATCGCTCGGATTTGTCATGCGGACACTCACCGATTTTGCAGCCGGAGCCGGCGCTACGCAAATTACATGGTCGGTCATTGACGGCAATCCGTGCAAGCTTATCCTGCGCGATAATCGCACGGCGCCGAATTCGATGGAAGACCTGGAAAATGCTTTTTCCCCGCTTTGGGCCGCCGAGCAACATGGAGTCGGACTGGGACTAAAGCTTCCGCTGGCCGCGCGGATCGTGCAATTGCATCAGGGCAAACTCGATATTCCCGAGCAAAAGGCAGACAAAACAGAAATTCGAATTCTCCTACCGGGCGATAATTAACCCGGCATGAATCTTAGTGGCTTTTGTTTCCAGTACCGAGTTACGGGCAACGGGTAATGGATAATTATTAATGTGAATTAGCGATGGCTCAGTACACGGTACTCGGTACTTAAAGAAGAAGAATGGCAAACGTACTTTTAGTTGATGACGAGCAGAATATTCTGCTGACCTACCGCGCGGTACTCGAACGCGGCGGGCATCGCGTTGAAACCGCTTCGACGGCGGAGGACGCGCTTCGCCTTTTCGAAAATGAAGGCGCGGACGTGATCGTGACGGATATGAACATGCCGGGAATCTCCGGCATCGAGTTGGTCAAGAAAATCCGGCAGCGATCGCCCGGCACGGAAATCATCGTTATGACCGGCGCCGGCTCCGAGCGGACGGGCATTCAAGCGATGCAGGCCGGAGCGTATGATTATTTGCGCAAGGCCGACATCGTTCCCGATGAGCTCGTACTCTTGGTCGAGAAGGCGGCGGAAAAAAGCAGCCTGCAAACCGCGATCGATCTCCACACGCGCATCGCCGGACTTCGGGAAGGATTCGAAAATATCATCGGAGAAGATCCGGTGCTTCTCGAAATCCTTCGCGTAGTAAAAAAAGTAGCGCCGACGGATTCCACTGTGCTCATCAATGGTGAGTCCGGCACGGGCAAGGAGCTTATCGCCGAGGCGCTTCACATTAATTCTCCGCGAAAATCCAAACCGTTCGTTCCCATCAATTGCGGCGCGCTGCCAAAAGATCTACAGGAATCCGAACTTTTCGGCTACGTCAAAGGCGCGTTCACCGGTGCGCAGACGAACAAGAAAGGACTCTTCGAAGAAGCCAACGGCGGAACGATCTTCTTAGATGAACTCGGCGAGATGGAATTGCCGCTGCAAGTCAAGCTCCTGCGGTTCCTGCAAGACCACAAAGTCTTCCGCATCGGCGATGCGAAGCCGATCACCGTCGATGTTCGCGTTATTTGCGCGACCAACAAAGACTTAAAGAAGCTGATCAACGAGAAGCGATTCCGCGAAGATTTATATTATCGCGTGAACGTCATATCGCTGATGCTGCCGCCCCTCCGGGAGCGAAAAGAAGACATCCCGGCGCTCGCGAGATTTTTCAGCGATCTCTTTGCCGAGCGGTTCGGACGTGGAGAGTGTAATCTTTCTGAGCAGGCCATCGAGGAACTAATGAACTACGAGTGGCCGGGCAATATTCGCGAGTTGCAGAACGTCCTCGAACGCTCCGTGATCCTGGCCGATGGGCCGGTCATCGGCACCGAGCATTTCCCGAAAGATTTCAACGAGCCGCACGTAAACATTCGCGACATCCTGGAGGACCAGCCGACGCTGGACGATCTCGAAAAACGCTATATCCTCGAAACCCTCCGCGCCACGAAAGGCAACAAAGTGCTGACCTGCGAGCGCCTCGGAATTTCGAACACCACGCTCTGGCGAAAGCTAAAAGAATATGGCGTCGCGCAGGATGCGGGAATGAAAGAAGAAGCGATGGCATAGTAGCGCAAACTTCAGTTTGCGACTTCGTCGCTCGGTCGCAAACTGAAGTTTGCGCTACAAAACTCAAAACTCGCTTAACTGAAATGTGGTTTCTCATCACGCTTCTCTTCATCCTCTGGGCCATCGGGTACATCACCTTTGGATCGCGGGCCTATTGGGTGGATATTCTGCTCGTAGCTTCGATCGCCCTGATCGTTCGCAACCTGCTTCACCGGCGGCGGAAATCGTCGAACGAAATTAGCGGTGCCGAATAACGCGCAGATTGTACGTCCCGCCAGCGGAATTTAGCACTAACATATAGACTCCATTTGCTTCCGGCAGCGGCAGCAGCACTGGTGTATTTCCTTCAAGGGTTTCTATAGACCGGCTTCGCTCCACGCCGAGCATGTCATAAACTGCGATCGTTGTTTCGCCGAGATCTTCCGAGGAAGTAATCCAAATATTCCCATCCGAAGGATTCGGATAGATCGAAATCTCGGGTGGGACAGTGCTTCCAGCCTGCCCCGTCACTCCGCTCGGAGCGCCCAGCGTTGTAACCGCCCAATGATTGTCCTCATTATAGGTTGCGCATACGCCAATCTTCTGGCCGCCAACAGTGATGATAAGGTTCGGTAACATGACCCAGGTAGTCGCAAGTTGAGTGCTGGTGGGCTGAAAAATGGCCGTGCCCAAATCGAGTGGGCTGGTGACCACTGCGGAGCTAAGTTTTTGAATGTCGAACGACGCCGTATCCCCGCCGGCTACAGAGGATTGAAGTACCCATCCCGCCGGTGGAATGAAGGAAACATTGTGCGCCACCGACGAATCCCAGCTATACTTGCCCTGAATGCCGGTGATAAAGGGCCAGAGTGAATCGAGATTGATCGTAGAACTAAGATCGATGCCCAAAGCTAAAGACGCATGCTCACCGGCATAGGCGGATGCAGCTTCGCGGTGAAGTTGCGCCGGCGAAGCGGATTCCCCGGTAAGTTGAATCGTGGTATCCCTGGAACCCAAACCGAGATCGTACCGAAGATGGAGTTCCGCGGAGTCCTTCGAATTCGTAGAAAGATATTCGACCTCAATACTGTCGATAGCAGCGAGTTTGCGTGGGAGAGTGCTTCCAGCCTGCCCGGTGGCAATTTGAAACGCGGAGGAACCGGCATCGCCCACGATGCTGGTAATCCACAGTGAATCCAGCATGCCCGAGGAGGTTCCGCAGCCAACAATATCGACTGGGATAGATTGCACCGCATTGCTTCCACACACCGTTTGCTCCAACTGCACCGGCTGAGTCGCAAGGACAAGCGCGGGCGAGGAGCCACGTTCCGGAAGGCTTAAGGGTTCGCCACCGCTGTTCGTCGTTCGCCATACGCTTCCGTTCGCATCGAGCACGAGCACGGTGTTATTGTTTACGGCGGCGATCGTCCGCGTATCGAATTCTTCCGTGGGCCCGCCGATCGTTTGCCAGGTCAGGCCGGAATCCGTCGATCGATCCACGCCATCGCCACCATTGGGAACCGTTCCAAGATAGAGGACATTCCAGGTGCTTGCCATTGCGCCGCTGTAATAATTGAGCGGCTCCACGCTCACCGCGCGCCAGGAACCGCCAGTCGTCAGTTCGATTCGCGCGTTGAGGTCGGATTCTAAATTCGTGGACTGGGCCACGACATTTTCATTCACGAGATAAAGCCGATTGGGATCGCACGAATCGGCGGAAAGCGTATTGCTGTCTCCATCGACGTTACCGTTGCCGTAGGACCAGGTTTTTCCCAGGTCGGTTGATTTAGTGACCCAGCCCCTGCCTCCGATGTACGATTCAACATAAATGGTCTTGTCGGCCGCAATCGCGAAACAGAGCGATCCGGAGGAGGTGTTCGTTGTTTGGTTTGCAGCCCAATTGATTCCCCGATTGGTGCTCGTGTAAAGCGTGCTGGAATTGTAGCTCAATGCCAGCAGGACCGAGTCCGAACCATCGAAGGCAACCTGCGTGTACATCGGTTGAGCGGAAGAAAAGTTGGGGGACATGTTGATCCAGGTTTGACCGGCGTCGGTGGTTAAATAGAGGCCGTCGCTCTGGGTTCCCACAAGCACCTCGAGGGAATCGTAAATGGCAATGTCCATAACGCCGGAAGAGGAGGGAAACGTCATCGATTCCTGCCAGGTCACGCCGGTATCGTTGGAATAATAGAGTGCCGTCGTTCCCGCCCATGCTACCGCGCCACGAGCGCGGAGTGCGCCAACGTGCTGCAAAGGCGGGGGAAGCAGATAGGGCGCGGCCTGCTGCCACTGCGCCTGAGTGGAACCCACCGCAACAAGCATCAGGAGCAGCACGCCTCCCACGACTCTTCGAACTCCAACGTTTCTCATTTTCATAGCTGTTACTGCGCTTCGATTACTCGGATCATCCGCGTTCCCAACGCCGATTGTATCCGAATGGTGTAAACACCGGAAGCCGAAGGAAGTCGCACTTCCAGCGGATGGTCACTTATTTTTGACCTGGCGATTTCGCCCTGTTTCATCCCCAGCATATCGAACACTTCGATGGTTGCGTCCTCAATTTCCGCATTCGAAGAGATCCATATAACCCCAGTGGTTGGATTGGGACTCACACTAAGTTCCGGCATCTCTCCCAGATGCACCAACCGCGAAAGCGTTTGGGCGCCGCATCCGGAAGGCGCCGTGATCGTGCTTGTCGCTGCTTCGGTTGGCGCGCTATATTCGCAGGGCGAACTCGCGGTGAGCACCTGCAGTGAATTGAAGCTGGCATGAGCCACCGTGCTGGAATCGTTAAAGACATTGAACATCGAATATCCCGCAATGGCATCCGGCATGGCTCCCGTAATGTAAAGAATCGACCGGCTGGTCCCTGGCTCTGGAACATCCAGCGGCACGCCCGATGGCGAAAACGAGCCAAGATAATCTACCGAGCCATCGTAATGCAGCACAAGCTCCACATTTTCCGGCCGTTTCAGGCCCTCGATTGTGATGGGAACCGCGACCGTCCCGCCTACGGTGTCGGTATTCACATCCGCCGTCAAAAGTGTAAGCGCGCGCGGCAAAATGTTAACGTATCCGGCAAGCGCAACGGTATCGCTCGATCCATTATCCAATGCGAGAATAAGCTGCGCGCTTTGACTTCCCTGCTTGATTCCGTATAGCGTCACCAATATCGAATCGTTGGAAAGATTGCTCGCCCGAAAACTGGCCGAATCCGCGCCAACGATAGACCACGCGAAAATGGTGGGCGGCAGGCAGCCGCTTCTGCTAAAAACGAGCGTGCGTGTAAGGCTGTCGCAAGAAATAGTATCGTCCGAAAAGAGCGTGGATGGAGAAACGCTTAAGATGTTCGGTGGAATATCAATGAAGCCCGCAAGCGCGACGGTATCACTGGAACTATCATCGAGCAGCAAAATAAGCTGCGCGTGTTGGGGGCCGTTCTCCTTTCCGTGCAGCGTAACCAAGACCGAATCGTAGGAAAGGTTACTCGCAGTATAGCTGGCCGAATCCGCTCCGGTAATCGACCACGCCACTACGGATGGCGGTGTGCAGCCGCTCCTGCGAAAGATCAGCGAACGAGTGATGCTGCTACAAGAAATAGTATCGAATTGGAAGGGCGTGGCTGGGGAAACACGTAGTGTATTAGGCGGGGGCGCCATGACCATGCCATTAAGTTCCACCGTATCACTCGATCCATTATCGAGCGTGAGAACAAGCTGCGCATTCCGGGTACCCGGGATGCCGCCGTGCAGGGTAACCACAAGGGAATCATACGTCAAATTGCCGGACTGAAAGCTCGCAGAATCAGTGCCCGTGATGGACCATCCGGAAATGGAAGGCGGAGCACATCCGCTTCGTACAAAAAAGACGGATTGGCTAAGGCTGTCGCACGAAACAGTGTCCCTATCGAAGAGGACCGGCGATACCGTTGTAAGAGTACCGGCATGCGTAATGGGAATCGAATCGCCGCCACCATTTACCGTTTCCCAGATATTGCCGAACTGATCGAGCGCGAACGCCAGGTCTTCGTTGACCATGCAGATTCCCCGGTTGTCCCCCGCGCCATTTGGCTGATCGCCCACGATCGACCCGCCGGTGTTTTGCCAGGAAGTACCGTAATCGGTCGAACGAAGAATTCCTTTGGTGAGCGTTCCCGCGAACGCGGCGCTTCCGAAAGTTGCGACAGATCCCGCCACTTCCGTGGGATCGGAATATCCGGCCACCCACGTTGCGCCTCGATCCGAACTTGCAAAGAGGCTCGAAGACCACCCGGGAACATCGTAGAGGTTTTCTGTGGTAACATAGAGCTGTGCGGGATTACAGTTATTCGCCACAATGGACCAACAGTCGGGCCCGACAAACCCTGCCCGTATCTTCCATGTTGCTCCGGAATCGGTGCTCGCGCTCACAATGCCGGGTTTCGAATAATTCGATACCACGTAGAGCACTCCGTCGCTCGCTCGCGTCATCGTCATAATGCTGGGATGGGTGAGGGTGGTGTGCCAGCTATTGCCGCTATCGGAAGAAATATAGATTTTGTCATCCGGCCAATGTACGGCAAAAATTTCCCGTTCGTCGCCGGTGCAGATAATGCTCGATATCGATGTGGGGAGATCAGCGATCTGGAACCATGTCTTTCCGCCATCGCGCGTCCGGTAGGAATATCCCTGCGTAGCGATAACGCCAAAGCGCCGGTTTGCAAAGAAGATGTCGTAAATCACGGAACCGGGAAAGCTCGTGGGTTCCCAGGTTTTTCCGGAATCCAGGCTAAAGACCAATGCGGTCGATCCCGCCCAAAGTATGCCGTCCTTATATTGCATCGCTCCATATTTCAAAACGGCCGGAACCGCATTCGGCGCCACGATATTCCATTGCGCCCAAGCGGATAGGGTCGCAGGCGGGGACGCCTGCGCCATGCAAAGGAATACCAGCGCGATCCATAACTTTCGAGAGTGCAAGCCCATACTACTATTGACCGTTAATCATGAGGGCAAATATACGCATTATTTCGCAGAAGCCGTCAGAATGACTCTTTCAGAATGATCCTTTTATCGAACGACACGTGGGATGCCCCAAATGTTACAGCACTCTTAGCGAGCGAGGACGATTGCCGTGCGCGCCACGCGGCCATTCATTTGCACCACACACTCGTACATCCCCGGCACGAAACCATTCGCATCCCATTGGAACGAATGCTCGCCCGCCGATAGCTCGCCGAAGTATAAACGCGCCACTTCCACGCCAAGCAGGTTCACGATGCGCACATCGGCGTAGCCTTGCGATTCGGACGTGAAGGCGATCGTCGTCGATTGGGAGAAGGGATTGGGGTAGGCTTGGATTTCCAGCGGGGTTGATGGTGCCGTTTGGGCGACGGAACTAATGCCGAAGTCGGAGAGTGCTCTTCTCCAAACGCCACGGCCATCTGTCCCGGCGAAGAGATTCGAGCCGCTCACAGCAAGCGAAAGTATCCCGTTAGGGCCGTAAGACAATCCTGCGGCAGTCCAACTCTTACCCATGTCGGTGGAAAGATAAACTCCCGCTCCAAACGTCCCGGCAAAGAGCATCGGCGAGGGTGAGTTTATGCCGCTCATTGCGAGGGCTTCAATGGAAACGAGGAACGGCAAACCGTTCTGCCCTCCCGTCCAGCTTGCGCCAGTGTCGGTCGAGAGATAAATGCTGCCTCTACCGTCCGTCCCGGCAATGAGCACTGTGGGTGAAGCCTTCGTGCCAATCGCCAGCAAAGAAAAGATATTGGGATTGGAAAGTCCATTCGTGTCGGGTGCCCAGCTTGAGCCGTTGTCGGTCGAACGATACACTCCGGCGCCGTGGATTCCCGCGAATAAAGTGTTGCCGATCACGGCCAGAGCGATTACCGCCGTATTCGTCAGGCCGTCGCTTGCAGCCACCCAGCGCGCTCCACGGTCGGTCGAACGAAAAACGCCTCCCGGGAACACTCCGGCAAATATCGTCGGCGAGGAGGAGTCCGCGCCGATGACTGTGAAGGAAGTAACAAACTTCGCTCCCATTCCGGCCGTATCGAGCGCCCAGCTTGCGCCATCGTCT